>JAZKZL010000050.1:0-3389 GCA_045612645.1 Oscillospiraceae bacterium | reverse complement strand
GTATCACACAGGTCATAGTAAGCGCCGCTACGGTATGTGGCAAACGCATCCTGATAAGTCAGATCATCATCTGCCGACATGATGTGCTGCCAGCCGTAATATACAGCAGTTAGTCTGAAGCTGTCATATTCTGTGTATGCTGTGATATTGGGCGCAATACCAGAATTAAAACTGAATCTGTACAGCCTTTCGCCTGTGTCGAACATGACCTTTACATTGATATCAAAGAAATCGTAGAACGGCATCCATATCGTTCCGTCATCGTTGAATATGAGCGCATATTCAAAGCCGTTGGTGTCAAATGCCGTTACTTCTGTGATATAGGTGTTATGGGGGATATCTACTGTTACAGTATAGTAGTCTGCGCCGCTTATCCTTGGAAGATCTTCAGATGGAATTTGTTCTTCGTTATCAAGCACAAGTGAAAATTCGCTGTATCCCGATGTTGCGTTGAGTGTATCGTAAAAATCGCTTTCTGTTTCATATTTGAATCCAAACCAGTAAGAAACGCTGCCATCGGGATATTCAACGCCGAGCCTGATAACGCCTTCGTTCTTTGCGTTTGCTGTGGGGAGCCTTATCTCGCCGCTTTCCTCGCAGCCGAGCATCATCTCGCTCTCCATATCCTCGTCAAAGCAGATGGCGTCCAGCAGGCGTGCGCCCTCGGGCATGGTAAGCTGTATGGTGCTTTCGTCCATGACGGTGAGCAGCTCGCCGCTCAGGAACATCTGCCACACATCGGCGTTTCGGGGGTGATCGCCGCTAAGCGCGCCGTTCCATATATACGAGCCGATGGTGAGCTCCTTGCCGTTCAGCGTAACGGCGGGCGGCTCAGTCATCTCGGGGAAGTCCACTGTCATGAGGTACTCGCAGGCGCCCTCGGGGTATTCGATAGTCACACGGATATGCTCACCGACAGGCTCATCAGGGAGGATGATAGCGCCGTCAGCGGTGAACTGCAGCTCGGTGTAGTTCAGCTCGTCTGTGTGGAGTTTTACGGATGTGATAACACCGCCATCAGGAACGATGAGCCTTGCATCATCAAACCAGGAAGCAGGGTAGATGGGATTCTTAAGTGCCTGCACAGCGTCCTCGATAGTCCAGCCATCGTGGTGGAACTCGTCAAGCCCCTCTCCCCAGGTGTAGCTGCACATCAGCAGCGGACGCTCAGCACCCTCTGCATAAAGCCAAAGGTTCGGCGGCATGGGAGCAGGCTCTTCCTCGGGGAGGCGCTCAGTATTATTCAATACCTGCTCGATGAGGGCGGAGACACTGTCGATATCGCATTGGACAAGGTTTTCCCTGATGTCCAATTCTGCAAGTGTGTATGCAACATAGGTGTAGCTATTGGTAAGCTCATCTTTAAGTGCAGCCATTTGGTCGTAGGTTAACGGAGTGGATTTGTTGTATACTATATCGTAATAGTCACCTGTATAATTATAGGTGTAGTCGAACTCGGCAAGCAGCTCCAAGGTCATCGGGTGTGTATACAGATAGTATTGAGTTGACTTTTTTCCGTCCCGATCGCCGGTGGAGGTTTCAAGGAGCAGACCATTATCGCTGTCATATACGATCATATCTGAGATATCTGCAATGGTCATGGTATGACCGAAATATTTGTTGTCCTTTATCTCGTATATAGACGTTGTTGTATGAACGTCATCTGTAGGATATGATACTATTACATAAAGACCGTATGAAGTATCCACTGCATTTATGTGGAGGTATGTTTCGGCTTTGGTGCTGAAGCCTTCGGTCTCAATGATTTCGCACGCCAGCCTGTAAGCAAGCCCTGCCGTGCTTTCGCTGATATTTATTGACTTCGCTATCTCAGCGTGCAGCTTTTCATCCAGCACTTCGTTAAAGTAGATATTCACATATACCTGCATATCATCCTTATAAGCGAGAATGCCCGAGGTATATCCCACATCGTCTGCATAGCCGTTTGCAGGATCATGGTATATGCTGCAGGTCGCAGACTTCAGCCAGCCGTCCGTCTTGACTTCGGTGTAATCAAAGCCCCAGTTTACTGTGCTGCTCAGCATAAGCGTATTGAACACCATCTGATGATAGTTCGGCTCGCCGTATTCCATGCCCTCGTATTTTTCGTATTTGTTGATATCTATCGAACCCACACATTCGCTGTCAGACATGATATATACCATGGAAAAGCCGATGTGTTCGTCCGATTCGGGGATAACTATCTCCCAACCCTCGGGTAGCGAAATATCCAGCTCAAATGGTACGATATCACTTATTGCCGAGTTGTTTCCGTCAAGGTGGTCGTAGTACGCAGGGAAGGTGACGCTGTGCTGAACCATATCGGATGTGATGGAGCTTATGATCTCTTCCGATGTTTCGGCAATATCTGCGGTTTCTTCTGTTTGTATGACTTCTGTAGTCGGCTGATCGTCCAGCGGATTCTGTGTGCGGTCAAGCCACATACTGCCGCCCCATATTCCGAGGCCTACAACAGCCGCCGCAGTGCCGACTCCTGCAATAGCCTTCCACGGATTCCTGCGCTTTGGTGTGAGCTTTATCGCCGTTGCCTGATGCTCCTCGATGACGTTTTCGGAGGGGTATTTCTCCTCTGCCTTGCCGAACTGCTCAACGAGCTTCGCTTTCGCCTGAGCCTTGAACTCCTCGGAGAGCGTTATCTTACTATATGCGGATTTAAATTCCTGCGTATTCATATCGCATCTCCTTTCAGATCGATCTTCAGCGAGCTTCGTCCACGCTCTAAGCGCTTATAGACGGTGTTCTCGCTGATGCCCAGTGCCGACGCTATCTCAGCCGCCGACATATCCTCGTAGTAGTACATATAGATAGTTGTCCTGAGTTTTTCGGGCAGGCGCATCACCATATCCAGCAGCTCATATTCGCTTTCGTTTATAGGTGCGGCAAGCGTGTTCTCCAGCACCTCATCAATAGGCTGATTCCTGCGCATCCTTGCAGACTTCAGTACGTTTATGGATTTGTTTTCGGCAGTGCGTATCAGCCACGCTTTGATGTGATTTTCGTCCGTGAAACTGTCCTGTTTCATCAGCGCCACAAAGGTATCCATTACGATATCCTGAGCCTCTTCGCAGTTTTTGAGCAGGTTCAGCGATACCCTGTATACCATGTCTGAGTATTTATCGAACAGCGTGCCGATGCTGTCCGCTGATACAGAGATCATTACCATACCACCTTTCCTGAGATGTCCTCTCTGTATATAAAACATATGAGTGAAGTAATATCTGACATTTATAAATCGGAATTTGTAGGTGCATTTTAAAAGGGGATCAGTGGCAAACGGAATGGTTTTGCACAGCAAAATCGCATTCCCATTAGGGGAATGCGAAATGGAGTTTGCGCCCCGCGTAAGCCGAGCATCGCTCGGCGTCGCT
>JAZKZL010000049.1:0-4326 GCA_045612645.1 Oscillospiraceae bacterium | reverse complement strand
AAGACCGCTTGGCCTCCGACTTCGCTGCCCGAATATGCTATGCCGCTGCGGGCGAAATAGCTGTAAACACCGTTTGCGATAGCTGCCGCCATCTTGTCCTGATTAGCGTCGTTCGCCATCACCATGCACTCTTCCTCGTTGGAGATAAAGCCCATCTCCACAAGAACAGAGGGGAAATCCTGCTGCAGAGTCACCCAGTAATAGCTGTACTTATCGCCGCGGGAATGATCCGTGCCGTAGATCTGATTTTTGTAGAACGCCGCAAGCTCGTTGTTTATTGCACTTGCAAGAGGCTGTGAATAGGGCGTGAAATAATATACCTCCACACCCTTTGCCTGCTCGTTCGCCGCTGAATTACAGTGCAGGGAGATGAACATATCCGCGCCGTACTGTCGTGCGACATTCGGACGGTCATCTCTGAAAATAAACTCGCTCTCTGTCTTGAGTCGGACAACAGTTGCGCCGAGGGCAGTGAGCTTCTGCTCCAGTTTCTTCGCAACTGCGAGGTTTACGGACTGCTCCGTTACATTTCCGATGGCGCCGGGATCAAACTTATCCCATGATTTGGAATAGCCGTGACCGGGATCGAGGACTATCACCTGTCCCGCAAGAGAGCCTGTAGGTACGGTGAATGTCAGCATGAGATCGCCGTTTTCGTCATAATACGCGCCGCAACCGCCGTAGATTCCAGCCTGCGTCAGCGTGAGCGACATACGGAACTTCGGCACACCGTTCTCCTCCACGGTCTCCCATACGCCGCCGCTGAACAGCGAGCAGGCGGAGAAGTCGGGCAGCTTTGTAACGCTTGTGATATTGTCAAAGGTAATATACACCTTGTCGGCATTGAACTTCGCAACGCCGTAGGGGCCGTCGGGCTGATCGTGATAAACAACGTTCGTGGTCACGTTGAAAGAGGATTTGTAATCGAGATGTATCTTTATGTAGCTCTTGCCGCCGCTGTTGCCTATCTCCTTTACTAGCAGGGCGTTCTCGCCGAGACCCGTATCATAGAAAGTGGTGACATCCTCCGCCGCAAAACGCTTGCCCGAAGTGGTGGTGATATATCCGCCCGATTCGCTCTTGATGTAATCCAGCGTACCCGCAGGCAGCTGTGAAAACGCAGGGGACGCGATGTTACCCGTGGTCATTGCATCATACACGGTGGTGTAATTGCTGAGTACCCTGATGTACTGGATATATTCACTGTCGGACACGATAGGCGGCATGGTGCCGACTACCTCGCCTGTGCCTGCGGCGCTCTGATCCGTCAGGATCTCCGCAACAATGTTCTTGGGTGGCTCGGGCTTTGCCTCAACAGTAACGCTGCCGCCCACCATGCTCTCGTCATAGCCGCTGTAGGATGCGTAGTAAACTATCTCTCCGAGATACTGCTCCTGACCGACGATGCCGTCGGGCGTGGTGTAATATCCCACAAACTGTGCATAGGAGGAGTTTGCGTCCAGCTCCTCTGAGCTGCCATCCTTTTCTTTCAGCGTAACTGTCTTGCCGCCGATAGTGGCAGACACCGACGCTCCGCTGTACGCCACCGCCACAAGGGATATCTGCGTGCCGCCCTCGACGGTCACGTTATCCTTGCCCTCTATGGAGGTCATTACGTCTATCCTGCGCTCGATATCGTAGCGGTACTGCTTGCCCTTATGCTCGATGGTAAAGCTGTTCCAGCCAACAGAAAGCGGCTCGTTGAAATAGAAGTTTCCTGCCTCGTTCAGCTTGATATTCTCGCCATCGAAGTAAACATCGAAGTTCTCGTCAAACGTACCCATGAACTTCACGTTGGAATCATATGTGACAAAGCTAAGCTCCGTGGGGGAGATCATTTCGAGATCTTCAAAGATCGTGTCTGTGTTTATCTGCTCCGCAAAATATTTCAGCAGCGTATCGGTGGTGCCGAGACGGTTATCTCTCAGACCTCCGAGGGAATGGAACGCGCTGCCGCCGATGCTCTCATAATCCTCCAGCACGGTCATCTGACGCAGCAGCTGATCCTCATACCAGCCGTTATAGTTGCCGATCTTCTCATTCAGGTGCATGACGTAGGTCTTTATACCGTTTTCCTCGGCGAGGTCATACCACCACTTCACAACGGTGTCGAAATTCAGCGCCCAGTCGCTTGTGGAGCCGTAAGCCTTCACCATCACCATATCCACATAGCGCTTTTCCACATATTTCTTCGTATCTGAAAAGCCATCGTACAGCGCCTGAACTGTGTCCTGCGTGGGCGAGCCTTCGGCGTTCACATTATCGTTAGCCCACATATCGTTTATCATAAGTCCCACGGCAACGGTGTTGTTGGTTCTGCGGATTATCTCGGATATGCTGCGCACTATGTATTCGTTGGTCTCGTACAACCAGTTTTCATAGCCGATGCCCGAGCCGCTCTCCATATACTGCGCAAAGGCGGAGGGATCGTCGCTCATATAATAATTCGTGAGGATGATTCCCTCGCAGGCGTATTTCATCGCAAACTTATGCACCGCTGCGGAAAAGCCGCTCTTTATGCCTATTCCCTGCTCGGAAAGGCGCTGCAGCAGCCTGTTCACATCCAGCACCACGAACACCGAAAGTCCCGCTGCACGGAAAGCCTCCATCGTGCTGCTGAGAACGCAGGTGCCTGAGTTCAGCTCCAGATCATAAAAGCATTCGTCCTCATAGTCGGTGTTGATGAGAACGGTGTTCATGCCGTAGCCCGTTATCTCCTGTACAAGCTGCGGAAGCTCCGCGGCCAGCGTGATATCCGAAGTATCCTCGACACAATAATCAAGACCCGGAGTGACAGTAACCGCTCTCATTCCGCTGCGCAGATAGACCTTGCTTTCGGACATTTCGGGCAGGATATCCGTTATTTCCGCGGAAATATCCTCCGTCACGCTCTCCGCTGTGCTTTCGGCGGTATCCGCAGGCTCTGCGTACGCCGTGAAGCAGCTTAGCGCAATGCTCGCCGCAACGATGGCGGAGAGCAGATTTTTCAAAGTTTTTTTCATTTTTGTTTTCCCCATTTTATATATCTGTTTTTATATCATGCGGTCAACCCAGTACCGCTGTAAATGCATTTATCTCATCCCACACCTGGGACTTAACTTCGGCTGCGGCGCTGTAGATGCTGCGGTAGCTGTAAAGGCTCACGCCGCCGTAGCTGCGGCATTCCATCGCCTCGGTGAGCTGCCGTGCGAGAATGGCGCTGTCCTCTATCCACTCGAACTCGCCCTCGCCTGCCCACACATCCTCATAGCCTATCTTTGACACCGTGAGTCCCACAACAAGCGGAACGCCGCCTGCGGTGCAGATCTCCTCCCAGCGGGAAAGGCACTCGGAATAGGGCTGTGTGGAGTTATCGAAGCCGTAATATATCTGCGGCACGATGTAATCGAGATAGCCGTCATAGCTGCACCATTTCTCCACATCGGCGTAAAGCTGATTGTAGTTGTTTTCGATGCTGCCCTGCACGCTCACGCTGAAAAGAGCGTCGTCATTCGTGCTTTTCACTGTGTCATAAAGGGCGGAAACAAGCTCGTCGCAGTTATCAAAGCGGAAATCCGAAAGGTAAACTTCGCCGCTTGCCTTGAACGCCTCGCTGTCAAAGGATGAATCGGTGGTGGGATAGAAATAGTCGTCAATGTGCAGACCGTCCACCTCGTAATTCAGCAGTATCTCCTCGGCACCGTCGCAGATGAGGTCGATGACCTCGTCATAGGCGGGATTGAGGTAATATGTGCCGTTCACCTCAACCACATATTTTCCTGCCGTTTTGCTGTTCTTATTCCAGTCAGCAACGATGTGGTCGCCATAGTTCTTCATGTCGTTCTCGCTGCAGAGCCTCAGCGGATTTATCCAAGCATGGATGGAGATATCGCGCTCATGCGCCTCCTCCACCATTATCTCCAGTGGATCGAATGCGGGAGCGCTGTTGATGCTGCCCGATGCGTAGCGTGACCACGGGAAAAGCTCGCTGTCATAATAAGCGTCGCCGTGGGAGCGGGCGTGGACGTAAACAGTGTTCAGACCGAGGTCAACGCAGTTGTCGAACGCCTCGCTGATGTTCTCACGGAAGGTGTATTCGCTCTTGCCTGTGAGAAGCTCGGTGTATTCGAGATAGCTTATCCACACGCCGCGCACCTCGTCATGATTCAGCGCACCGCTCACCGTGGGAGATACAACAGGCTCCTGTCGGGTGGTGGCAGTCGTAGTCGTGGTGGTGGCAGCGGTAGTTGTTGTAGCAGCAGTCGTTGTGGTGGCTGCTGTTATGGTCGTCTCGGCAGTGGTCGTGGTAGTTGCGGCGGTCGTCGTGGTGGCTGCCGTTGTGGTGGT
>JAZKZL010000048.1:0-8111 GCA_045612645.1 Oscillospiraceae bacterium | reverse complement strand
CGTTCTGATTTTGATGGACTTGCCTGCGGAGCGCTGCTACTGTGCGCAGGTGTTATTGACTCCTGGACCTTTGCTCATCCTAAGGATCTGCAGGATGGTCTTGTTCCCGTAACTGAAAACGACGTACTTGCAAACGTTCCTTTTGTTGAGGGATGTGGTCTGTGGTTCGATCATCATTCCAGCGAGGAAGAACGTAAGAAGTACAAGGGTAAGTATAAGGGTGAGAGCCGTATAACTCCCAGTGCTGCACGCATTATTTATGAATATTACGGCGGTAAGGAGCGTTTCCCGAACTTTGATGACCTCATGGAGGCTGTTGATAAGGTTGATAGCGGAAACCTTACCCGTGATGAGATACTTAATCCCACAGGCTGGATCCTTATCGGCTATCTGATGGATCCCAGAACAGGTCTCGGCAGATTCAGAAACTTCACCATCAGTAATTATCAGCTGATGGAAAAGCTGCTGAAGTGCTGCGCATATATGACTACTGATGAGATACTCGCTATGCCTGATATTCAAGAACGTATCGCTATGTATAATGAGCAGACTGAGCTGTTTAAAGAGATGGTACATAAGTACACTAGAGTCGAGGGTGATGTTATCATCACTGATCTTCGTGGTGTTTCTCCCATCTATACAGGCAACCGATTCCTGATCTACAGCCTGTATCCCGATCAGAATATCTCCTGCTGGATCGTAGACGGCAAGGGTGGACAGGGATGCTCCTGCGCAGTCGGATATTCTATCCTTAACAGAACCAGCCGTGTAAATGTCGGAAGTCTTATGCTGAAATACGGCGGAGGCGGTCACATGGCAGTTGGTACCTGCCAGTTCACAAACGAGACTATGGATGAGAAGGTGCCGCAGCTGCTCAATGAGCTTGTCAATTATAACACGCTTTATAAGTAAATAACAGATCGGGTGCTTCGGCGCCCGATTTTCATGATGGAGGTAATAGCTTGAACGATCAGTTTTACACTAAGGATGAACTGGAGGTACTGAATAGCTCTGTACCGTCAGAAGAGCCTTTTCAGCAGACTACATTTGTTCCGAGTGAGGACAATATCAGCGGTATCCCTCAGCAGACAGGAATGCTGCATGTTCAGCAGGCGAATACAAATTCGCAGGGACTCATGAATGGTATGTCGGATCCGAACAGTAAAACATACAAAAATGTGCGTATGGGATTGTCATTTGTAGGATGTGTCAAGAATATTATATTCGGTCTGATATTTGGGCTGTTTCCGCTTTCGATGCTTTGGCCAATATTAGGCGCTATGAGAACAGACGGCGCTGAAGTCGGTGCTTTTATACTTATGCCAGTGCTGATGATATTGCTGTTTGTCGGTGTTGGTTTAAGAATAACTGTAAAAGGTATTATAGATCTCATATCAATTATTAAGAATAAGTAAGCGTGCAGTACGTAAATGTATAATGACAATGCGATCATATCAAAAGAAGCTCCAAACCAAATGGTATGGAGCTTCTGTCTATATTTGACGCGGTAATACAATGTGCTATGCTGTATCATTAAATCAACACCTGTTAAAAAACAGGGGTTGATCTGTCTATGTTGATCGAAATAGATTTTTCAGTCACGGGATAAACAAAGAAATTCCGCTGAACCTCATTCGGATAAGGTCTAGCGGAACGCTGGTGCCGCTGACCGGGGTCGAACCGGTACGGATTTTACTCCGAGGGATTTTAAGTCCCTTGTGTCTGCCTATTCCACCACAGCGGCAAATATAACATAAATATTATACTACTAAACCGTTTGTTTGTCAAGCATTTTCAAGAAATTTTATTGATATCGGTAGCCATTGTCGGTTATGAATAATCTTTTTTCTCACAAGTGATTTTGTTAACTGTAAGTTAATATTTGTATGATAAAGTGTATGTAACATACCAAATTATACATATAAGGAGTAACGCTATGAGAAAGGTAAAGATAATCACAGATTCCTGTTCCGATCTGAACACAGAGCTTCTCGAAAAGTACGACATCGATTATGCTCGCATGACGACAGTATGCGATGGTAAAGAGGCTCCCGCATTGCTCACTTGGAGTGTAGAGGATGCGCATGAGCTTTATGAGACCATTCGTGGCGGAAAGCGTGTTACCACCGCTCAGGTTTCAATGGAAGAGTTCCATCGTATCTTCAAGAAGTATCTTGATGAGGGTTTTGATATAGTTTATATCGGATGCAGCTCAAAGCAGTCAGGCTCTGTTAACACAGGTCATGTCATGGCAGAGGATATACTGGAAGAATATCCTGATGCAAAGATTATCTGTATTGATTCGCTCAATGCCAGCATTGGAGAAGGTATGCTTGCTATCGAAGCAGCAAAGTTGGCTGCCAAGGGTAAGGGTGCCGATGAGATCGCAGAGCATATCGTCTCTGTTCGTAAAAAAGTTCATGAATATGTTACAGTACATACTCTGGATCATCTTCGCAAGGCAGGAAGAGTGTCAGGACCATCCGCATTTTTCGGAAATATACTCGGCGTGAAACCCATAATCATTGCAGATGCTAACGGCGTTCAGGCTGCGTATAAGAAGGTCAAGGGCAGACAGAACTCTTTCCGCGAGATCGTGGCGCTGTTGAGAGATAATATCGTCGCTCCCGAGGAGCAGACAATCTATATTGCACAGGCTGACTGCGATAAGACCGAGCTGGATCACCTCATCACTTATCTTAAGAATGAAATAACCTGCAAGGATATCTGCGTGGTTACTATTGGTCCTATCATCGGCGCTTCCATTGGCCCTGACGCAGTGGGCGTATGGGGCTTTGGCGATGAAGTTACCTTTGATATTGAAGATAAGTAATATGGAGAGCTGATATGAATATTTTACTGTTTATTGCGGCGGCTGTTACTGCATACTTCTTCGCAGGAGTTAATCCTGCTATCGAGTTCTCTAAAAGGATATATCACACTGATATACGCACATGCGGCAGCGGAAATCCGGGATTCACGAACTTCAAGCGCACTTTCGGTAATAAATGGGCATGGTGGGTGTTGGTACTGGATCTTGCTAAGGCGGCTGTACCGGTGGTCGTTTTCGCCAATCTTTTTGAGCATTTTATGGGCGAGTATCAGATCGGTGCTGCATTCACGGGTGTGTTTGCTATACTCGGTCATGCCTACCCGATTTGGTACAGTTTCAAGGGCGGCAAGGGATTTCTTGTTAATATGTCGGTCATGTGGCTAGTTGATTGGCGATCAGGACTCATCGCACTTACTGTTATGATCGTACTCCTGCTTGTGACGAAATATATGTCGCTGTCAACGGTAGTTGCGATGCTGACCTGCCCTGTTACGCTGTTCATCACAAAGGCACCGCTTGCAGCCGTACTTCTCTGCACAGGTGCCGTGCTTTTCATGGCGTGGCGGCACAAGGAGAATTTCAAGCGACTTATCAACGGTACTGAGTCTAAGTTCAGCCTTTCGGGAAAAAAGAAGCTTCATACATAATCGGGGAAATATCTGTATATCATACGAAAAACCGTCCTGCGGGCGGTTTTTTGTTATAGGAGAAACAAAATGAATTACAGTAATATAATTTACGGCAGATTTATAAAACGCATAAACCGTTTTACCGCAGAGGTATCTGTAAATGATGCGGTTAAGCTCGTTCATGTCAAGAATACAGGGCGTTGTGAACAGCTGCTGAAAGAGGGCGCAGAGATCTCGCTGCAAAAGTGCGATAAACCCAAACGTAAGACTGAATTCGATCTGATCGCAGCGCACGGCGAATATGGCTGGGTGAATATTGACAGCACTGCGCCGAATGTGGTTGCAGGGGAGTGGCTGCGTTCGCAGGGATTTTCGCTTGTGCGTCCCGAGTACCGTTTTGGCGATTCGCGCATAGACTTTTATATGGAGCGTGGAAGCGAGCGCTATTTGATGGAGGTAAAAGGGTGTACATTCAGACAGGGCGATATCGGATATTTCCCTGATGCACCCACCGAGAGAGGTATCAAGCATCTCAGAGAGCTTTCTTCCGCTGTTGCACTGGGGTACAATGCAATAGCGGCGTATGTGATACCTATGAATGGTGTAAAGATGGTACGCCCGAATATGCAGATTCATCCCGAATACGGTAAAGCTCTTGAGGCTGCAAGGAACGATGGAGTGAAGGTGCTGTACCTGCAATGTAGAAGTGAAGCAGATAGCTTGTGTGTTATTAATGCAGAGTATGCATTATAGTTTGTACCAATATACAAAAGTATAGTACTATATTTGTTTGTATTTACCACTTGTGATATAGTTGCAATTAATCCGAAAATATGTTACAATATAAATGGATTAATATATTTAAAAGGGGGGCAGCTCATGTCTGAGACTACAACTACCACCAATAATAATATTCCTGTACACGCAGTAGCAGAGATCTCTGTGGATCCTAATCTTACCACTGCATTTATGACTGTATCTGCACCGCAGAACGGCGGTCTTGATATAACTATGGATAAGATAAGAGCCGCTATAGATGAGAAGAATATATCGTATGGCATCTTTGAGGATTCACTGCAGAGTATAGTAGAAGATAAGCGATACAATGAAAATATCTGTATTGCACGTTGGACAGCGCCTATTGACGGTATTGATGGTGAGATCAAATACCATTTTGACAGAAGTAAGGTCATAGCTCCTACAGAGGATGAACATGGTACCGTTGATTATAAGAACCTCGGTCTTGTCAAGAATACTTTTATCGGCACTGTTATAGCTGACATTTCTATGCCTACTGAGGGTGAGCCCGGTAAGAATATCTGCGGAAAAGTGGTTCCTCAGCATATCGGTGTTCCTGCAAAAGTTAATCTTGGAAGCGGTACATCTCTTACCGAGGACGGCACGCAGATCATTGCTTCTGTTGAAGGAAATCTTTGTTTCCAGAACGGTGCTTTCTGTGTAAATGAAGAGCTTCTGTTAAGGGGAGATGTCGATGTTGCAAGCGGTAATATCGATTTTATCGGAAATATTATCATTAAGGGCAATGTCAGTGAGGGATATTCCGTAACATCAAAGAAGAGTATCACCGTAAACGGCACTGTTACAGGCGCTCAGCTTAAGGCTGACGGCGATATCAATGTGAAAACAGGTATCATTAATTCCACTGTTGAGTGTAAGGGAAATATCCGTATGGCGTTCTGCGAAAACAGCATTGTAAAGTGTGATAACAATGTCGAAGCGCAGAGCTTTGTCGGCGGTGAGGTCTATGCGGGCAAGGAGATACTTGCAACTGGCAAGGGCGTCATGATGGGCGGAAAATATACCGCTCTCGAAAATATCGAAGCAGCCACATTCGGCTCGGAGGGATATGCTAAGACTGTTATCACGGTTGGCAATAATGCTGTCCTCACCGAGGAAAAAGAGGAACTTACCCGCAAGAATGCAGTGCTTGAAGATAAGTGCGATCAGCTTGGAAAGATCCTCACCACACTTACTGAGCTTGCAAAGGTAGGAAAGCTATCTCCCGAGCGCGAGCAGATGAAGGTTGAGGCAATGAAGTCCCGTTTCCAGATGCAGGGCGAGATGAAGCGAAACCTGCTGCGTATTACCGAGATAGACCGCACGCTGGAAATGAAACAGAATCTGTCTGTATCAGGTCGCAAGGAGTTTTATCCCGGCGTACTTATCCGCATCAATTCCTTTATCTATCAGGTAAATGTGCTGCAGGGAAGAAGCAAGGCTTGTATAGGCAGCGAGGGTATCTGCTTTATGCCGCTTTAAATGAAGATAACACCCGTGGGTTGATCTCACGGGTGTTTTGTTGTATATAAATTGAAAAGCCACCGTGAGGTGGCTTTTCTGATATCGGATTACTGGTATTCGTTAAGAATAGCGTCAATTGCGGGACCGTTGGAAGCGCTGAGCTGAGTCCAGGAGCCTGCATTGAACATTACTTCGTTCAGCATATTACCTACCAGATCGCTGGAAAGCTGGCTGTTGAAGCCATATACATCATCGAAGTTGTAGGTGAACTTTGTGGGATCCTTCATCTCAATGTAGAGATCATATACCTGCTCATCCCAAGTCATCTGCCACTTCTGCATGCCTGCGTACTTGCCTTCAACAAAGGTTACTACCTCGGGAGAAGTAGCCTCTTCTCTAGCCTTAGCCTGAACATTTACATCGGTCTCGAAGATACGATTGCAGTAGATCCAGTCAACAGCACCCTTGATGTTCTTTGCACCCTTGGGAACCATGTAGCCGAAGCTGTCACATGCTACGTTGTATGTATCGGAAGCGGGATCGCGGGGGAAGGGAACGAATGCGAAGTCAGATGGAGTATCGAAGATATCGTTCTCAACACCTGCAGGGTTCTGGATGATCTTTGTTGCATCAGAGTAGCACCAGCTGGGCTCCATACCGAGGAACAGAACCTGAGAGGAGTTCACAGCCCAAAGCTGAGGAGATACCCAGTCACCAAGCTCCTTGTTGTAGAACAGACCGTCTCTGTAGAGATTCTCGATGAATTCCATTGCACGTGTAACATTTGCGTCATTGATATTGTTCTTGATTGTACCGTCAGCCTGAACATCAACGAAGTTGGTGCCTGTTGTAGCAACGATAGAAGTAAGAACATCGGGAGTGCTGCAGTAGCCGATATTTGTCTCATCCTGATTGCAGAAATCGATCATCATCTGTCTCCAGGTATCCCATGTCCAGTTGCCTGCCATGTAAAGATCATACGGATCCTCAAGACCTGCATTTTCAATAGTCTGTCTGTTGTAGTTGAGTGCGAAGTAGGTTCTCAGCTGATAAGGATAATAGTAATGCTTGCCTGCATAAGAGAAGCTGTCTGCAGTAGCCTTCATATCCTTCCAAAGGGAAGTCTCAAGATCAAACCACTCATCCAGAGGCTCGTACATGTTCTTTGCCATACCTCCGGGGAAGCTCAGCCACTCGTAGGTAACGAGATCGGGAGAATCATCCGCAGCGATCAGTGTACCGAGCTTTTCAAAGTAAGCAGCGCCGCTGGAGCAGCTGTTGTACTCGATAGCTCCACCCCATTCGGGAGTCTGGAAAGTAAGATACTGATCAGAGCCTTCGCGGATATCGTAGTATCCGAGGAACTTTACTGTTCCTGCCTGTCCGTCGGGAGCCCAGTCCTCACTTACAACTACCTTAGCTTCTTCATCAGTCTTAGCGCCCTCATCGGGATCGGTGGTGGTTGCAGCGGTGGTGGTGCCGCTTGTGCCGGGACCGTTGCCTGATGTCTGAGCGGGAGTGCCGCCTTCATCACATCCTGTCATGCTTGCAATCATAGCAACTGCCATGCATACGGACATGATCTTTTTCATTTTGTTCATGTAATTTCCTCCTGAATAATACAGTGATATGTATACGTTTACATACACCCATATTATACACGATTTCCATGAGTATTTCAATTGACATGATAGAAAATTTCTCATACAGTTTTTGGTCAAAACGACAAAAGACTGAGATTAACTCTCAGTCTTTGCAGAAAAGATATGTAATTATCTGATTACTTTACCGCCGTGGGAGCGCTCTTTCTTCATCTTAATAGGAGCTTCCTCGCCACCCTTGTCCTCGAAAACGGCGTCATCGTCATCATCATAATCGGGAAGCTCGGGATTTCTTTCGCCGTTAGCTTCGTAGAAAGGATTGATAATGAGCTTCTGAATGCAGGGATAAGCGCAGTAGAATATTACCATGCCCATGAAGGCGAGAGGGAACACCGTTGAGGCTACCGCCATAATAGGAGGGAAGAACATGAACAGAACCACATATATCAGTACAACTGCAAGAGCGATCAGATTTCCCTTGAGGTTAGCAAAAGCCATGATAACGGAGTTTTTGAGGATCGCAGGCATCCGCAGATTAAGTGCAACGATCTGCGGATAGATGTAGAAATTCACCATCAGGAAGATCACGGCAGCTGCCATCGTAAGCGCGCAGTAAAGCCAGTAGTTTTCCTCTGTGTCCATGTAGGGAGCATAGAAATTGTATGCAAACACGGCGAGGCCTATAGCCATAACATCAATGATTCCGATAACCAAAGACTGCTTGAAATTCTTCTTGAACGCCTGCCAGAAATCGTGGAAAATGAATTGCGGCTTTTCAAGGTATAT
>JAZKZL010000047.1:0-2665 GCA_045612645.1 Oscillospiraceae bacterium | reverse complement strand
CACATCGGTCAGCACAAGCTTGCCGTGCTGATTGTGAGCCTCAATGGTTATCTCCACAAGTCCGTTGCGTGGATTTCGCTCTACGCAGGCGGTGACGGTCGCCCTGCCTGTCAGGACATCCTCGGCAAAAACAGGCTTCATCCACTCTATCTTTGTGGACTTGCCTGCGATAAGCTCCTCGCCGAAAATATCAACTTCCAGATATCTCGCCCAGACCGCCATAAAGCTCATCACTCCGGGGGCGATAAGCCTGCCGAATGGCGTGGTCTTTGCGTATTCCTCATCGGTGTGCAGGGGAATGTTGTCATAGGTGCGGGCAAAATCCAGCATCTTTTCCTTTTCGATAACGGCAGGCGCGATCTCTATCGTCATGCCGAGCTGTATATCTTCAAAATACATTAAAGCTGTCCTCCTGTGCGTTTGGAATAATCCTCTGCCGCAACGTGAAAATGCGTGCAGGGGTCGGGCATATCAGGAGTAAATCCCGTCGCCTTGTAAATACTCTGCGCCCTTGTGTTATGCTCCTTTGTGCCGAGGCTGAGGCACTTTGTACCCAGCACCACAAAGGCGTATTACTGTGCGAGGTCCCGAGCCTCCTTGCCGTAGCCCCTGCCCTTTTCGATAATTGCGATACGCTTTAACTGAAGCTCAGCTTCGAAGTTCTTCATATCACAGAATATCATAATGCCGATGGGTGTTCCGTCCGCTTTTTCAATGATGGTCTGGAGCATATGCCCGTCCCCGAATTTCGCAATTCGCCAGCCTAACGGCCAGTGTCCCACCCACGGGGAATTATCCTCGTCAAGCTCCACGCTTTCCATGAAATCAGCGTCCGCAAGGCTCGCCCTGCGGATGGTCAGCCGCTCGCCCTTAATCAGCACAGAGGTGTCCTCGGGAGCTTTCAGTCCGTTCAGGAAATCCCGCGCGTAATAGCACTCAAATGTGGCAAGCTCCTCAGGCGTGCTGTTCTTTCCATAGCCGTTTTTGTGAAGCTCTAAAAACTCGTCATAAGCGGCTTTGTAGTGTGGGTTTTCGGTGAATATCTGTTGCAGTTCGGTGTTCATTTCGGGTGCTCCTGTCTGTGTATCCTTTTGCCCTGAATCGTGATATAAGTGTAGCATATTTGTGAGGTGATGTCAATGCGGTCGGTGGCAGAAATGAAAGAGTTGTTTAATTTTCGTTACAACAATTTATCGTCGGTTTTGTTTATCGCTTGCTTTTATCGCTACTTTCACCCAAAGCAACGATAACGCAGCCACTCCACACCTGCCCCCACACCTCGCCACCACCATGCCCACACAAACTGTTCAAACCGCCTCGCACACATTTTCACACAATGCAACAAAAAAGCCGCACAAACGGCTCTGCTGTGCGGGTTACGGGTGTATTCATTTTTCTGCAATTTACTGAATAGTATAACAGATAAGCCAGTTAACCGCAAAAAATCCGACCTCTTACAAACAGCTTGGTTGAGACAATCTAAAAATCAGCCTGTCTCAGAGAACACTCAAAAACAGCGATTTGCCACCCTGTTGCCACCAATTTCACATAAAAATAGAGCCGATGTTATATCGGCTCGGGTAGTGTTGAGTAGTGTTCAAAGCTAGTGAAAACTGATGAAAGATGAAATGGTTAGTATTCTTTAGAATGGTACAGGTGCGACACTGTGTCGCAGGTCGCCCTTTGTTGGCGGACTACAATATCGCACCCAGTTGATTGATATTCAACCAATGCGTTCTTGAAAAGCGTTAAATTGTGGTATATAATTTAAACATCGAATCATGACCACAAAGGAGAACCGCTAGGATGTATCTTTCCGAAAACCTCAAAAAGTACCGACTGCTGAAAAATCTCACCCAGGAGGATATTGCCGAAATGCTCAACATCACTCCGCAAAGCGTTTCAAAATGGGAGCGAGGCGAGAGCTGCCCTGACATAACCTTTCTTCCTGCACTTGCGAACATTTTCGAGACAAGCATTGACTTGCTGATAGGTATGGATACTATCCGTGCCGAGCAGACACGCTTCAACATACACAAAACCGCCACCGAATTTCAGAGGAGCGGCGACTACGCTTCGGCGGAAAAGGTATACCGTGACGCTTTGCTTATCTACCCTAATAAGCCGGGGATGATCTTAGGTCTTGCAGGAGTACTGGCACTGCAAGGTAAATCCGAGGAAGCGATCGTGCTTATGGAACGAGGTCTCCCCATATCCACCAACGAGAAGCAAAAGGCAACGATGCGCGCGACATTGTGTTTTCTGTATCTGAAATGCGGCAGAAAGGATGAGGCTTGCGCACTTGCTTCCGAGCTTCCCCACGCACGAGAAAGCCGAGAAACCATTCTACCTCTGATATCACAAGATATGAACGATGACGAGATCGATGAAAATATAAAAACGATACTTCTCGGAATTTGATATCAGAGAAATAGGGCGACCTGCGACACGGTGGCGCAGGCTTGCTACGCAAGCAGCGAAAGTTTTCCTACGGGAAATTCGGCAATTTTGCTTTGCAAAACCACTCCAATATCGCCCTGATAATAAATCAAACATCGAAAATCCCTCCCTTTTCCACAGCGAAAAGGGAGGGATCGCATTTCAGTATACACGCCGACATCAGATCGTCAGCTCTTTTTGTTCCTTTCATTCAGCGCGCGGTTCA
>JAZKZL010000046.1:0-1854 GCA_045612645.1 Oscillospiraceae bacterium | reverse complement strand
GCATCGAGACCAGCGATGATATGCGCCACTTCTACGGCGCTCTCTGCTACGCAAACGCAGGAGGACAGAACACCTGTCAGTTCTATATCGTGAACAACAACGAAAAGCAGGCATTTGCAGACCACATTCAGATGCTCAGAGACAATGCTGCGATCTGCGATAGCTACAAGGCAATGTTTGAGGAAGGCGCCGAGGGCTATCTCTACTACGAGGCTATGCGTCAGCAGTATGAGGCTATGGCGGCAGAGCTTGACGCAAGCACCCCCGATGAGATAAAGGCAAAGTACAACGAGATAGGCGGCACGCCCTCTCTCGACGGCGGATACACCGTTTTCGGACAGGTGTTCGAGGGCTTTGATGTTATCGACAGCATATCCGATGTTGCCGTAAAGGAAAACGCAGGCGGCGAGGTTTCTCAGCCCATCAGCACCATCACAATAAAGACAGTGAAGATCACAGAATACGCAGGATAAGCGTGAAAGGAAGTGCGCATTATGAAGATTGGACGTATCATCCTCAGTGCGGTAGTGGCTCTCGGATGTCTGCTCAGCATGGCAGGCTGCGGAAAGCCTGTATCCTCGGTGGGCAACATCGAGCCGATGACTTTCGTTGACGGCGATCTCATCGCAGAGATAAACATCGACGGCTACGGCACGATAAAGGCAAAGCTCTTCCCCGATCTCGCACCCAACGGCGTGGAGAATTTCAAGATGCTCGCAGAGCAGGGATACTACAACGGTCTGAAGATACACAGAGTTTATGAGGATAACCTCATTCAGGGCGGCTCCCTCAACGGCGACGGCACGGGTGGAAAGGCGCTCATCAACACCGATGGCAAGTTTGAACTGGAGACCTCCGAGCAGGCACGTCACATCTACGGCGCTCTCTGCTACGCAAACGTTGCGGGAAAGAACTCCACCCAGTTCTTCATCGTGAACAACAAGACCTCGCAGGATCTCAACACCTACGACACAGAGCAGATAAGAGCGGCTGCAGCGGCTAACACCGAGCTTAAAGAGACCGTGGGCGAGGGCGACTCAGAATACTCTACCTATGAATACAAGGAAAAGTACTACACCGCCCTTGCGGATATGCTGACAAATGCAACTCCCGAGACCACCGCGAAGTACTCCGAGGTAGGCGGTCTGCCGCTGTTTGACGGCGGCTACACCGTTTTCGGTCAGGTGTTCGAGGGATTCGATGTGCTGGATAAGCTCAATTCCGTGGAACTCACCACCAACGCTTACGGAGAGAAGTCAAAGCCCGTGCAGGATATCGTGATATCCTCCGTAACGATAAGCGTTTACAAGACCAGCACCGCGGAATCCACCGCCGAGACGGAAAACGGCGATAACGCAGAGCCAAAGCCCGAGAGCAAGACCGAGGAAAGCTCCACAGCCGAACCCTCCACAGCTCAGGCACCCGCTACCGCAGAAACTGCGATAGACACCACCGAAACAGCTGAAGTGGCTTAATTACATAGAACAGGACCCATAAATGCAATGGCACTTATGGGTCCTTGATTTTTATGTTATCTGTTTCTCAGCAGCTCCGCCATGATGGTGGTATTGAGCGCCATGGCGTCTATGGGGTATATCTCGCGGATGTAGCCGTGGTGGTATTTTTCGCGGAAATCCTCCACGATCTCGTCGTTGGACTTCCCTGCTCTTATGCGCTCGGTGAAGAAATCACACGCCTCCTCTGCGCAGCGCCTTGCATTGTCGAGATAAAAACGGGTCTGCTGCTCGGTGAGAATGCCGAGGTGCGGCGCAACCATGCGCTTTATGGGCAGTCTGCACATCCTGTCGATGGCTGCAAGCGAGGATTCATAGCTTACAAGGCACGCGGGTACGA
>JAZKZL010000045.1:0-12140 GCA_045612645.1 Oscillospiraceae bacterium | reverse complement strand
CTACCGCTGAAATCGAGGGTGAAAGCCCTCTTACATATCAGATTTGCTTCATAAATTTCGGAGCAATAAAAAACACTACACAAGGTGGGGTGCTGCACAGGCTGCACTCAGATAAGAGATTGACCGATAACTCTATTGAGTTAGACAAATAATAATAAGTCCCGTATCCGACGTTTAAGTTGGATACGGGATTTTTATATGGATCAACGCACAGCAGAGTTGTCTGTTGTGCGTTCAGTCTATATAAGGATATAACGCAACTGCTCAATCAATGCGAAGATATGTAATGCCCCGCTGCTAAAGGCTTTCATATAATGATTGGTAAAGATCCATATCCTAATTAGTGGAGCCGGATCAGTCTTAGCTGCATCTTTGCTGTTCGGGTGATATAATCAATATGTACCAGCGAATAATATAACGGTGCAAAGGAAGGTAGATACATGACTATATTTGATGCGCTGACCATGATTGGCGGCCTGTGTCTGTTTTTGTTCGGCATGAATATAATGGGAGAGGCTTTGGAGCGCAGGGCAGGCGGACAGCTTCGCAATGTTCTTGCAAAGTTGACCAAAAACAAAGCGGCAGGATTTTTTACAGGTCTTGGAGTTACAGCGGTTATACAAAGTTCATCCGCTACCACTGTAATGGTAGTCGGATTTGTCAATTCGGGCATAATGACGCTGAAACAGGCGATAAGTGTTATTATGGGTGCAAATGTCGGCACGACTGTAACCGCGTGGATACTTAGTCTTGGTGGAATCAGCAGTGATAATCCTATATTGGTATTGTTGAAACCCACTTCGTTCACTCCGATATTGGCACTTATAGGAATAGTGTTCTATATGTTCTGCAAGAGCGACAAGAAACACGATAACGGACTTATCCTGCTCGGCTTTGCCACATTGATGTTTGGTATGGATACGATGTCAGGCGCTGTATCGGGACTAGCCGACGTGCCTGAGTTTACTAATCTGTTCCTGATGTTTGAGAACCCGATCCTTGGCGTGCTTGCGGGTGCAGTGCTGACCGGAATCATTCAGTCAAGCTCGGCGTCTGTAGGAATATTACAAGCACTAGCTGCTACGGGATGTGTAAGTTACGGTGCGGCTATTCCGATCATCATGGGTCAAAACATAGGCACCTGTGTTACAGCGCTTTTATCCTCTATCGGTGCTAATAAGAATGCTAAGAGAGCCGCTTTTGTGCATCTGTCATTCAATGTGATCGGCACGGTTGTGTGGATAACGATATTCAGTATAGTTGATCTTATATTCAGCCCGGCTCTGCTGGGAGAGGCTGCAACTTTATCGGGAATAGCAATAGCTCATTCAGCATTCAATGTTCTGTGTACGCTTCTGCTTCTGCCTATGGCAGGTCTGCTTGAAAAGATCGCTATGACGATTATTCGTGACAATGACACCGGAGATAATATCACCACGCTTGATGAGAGACTGCTTGCTACTCCCACAGTGGCACTCAGACAGTGCAAGGCAGTTGTGCTTGAAATGGGAAGGACTGCTGCTGAGGGAATAAGATTGGCACTGAAGGCGCTCGATGAGTACGACACCGATGAAAATATTACAGTAAAGAAGCTTGAAGACAAGACCGATAAATACGAGGATGCCATCGGGGAATATCTGGTAAAGCTCAGCGGACACAGGATAAGCGAGACGGATGCGCTTGAATCTGCTAAGTTGCTTAAAATGATAGGTGACTTTGAAAGACTGTCCGATCACAGCGTAAATATTACCGAATCTGTTCAGGAGCTGAAGGATAAGGATATCAGATTTTCTGAACAGGCAGAGAAGGAGCTTGATGTGCTTGTCGCTGCGGTAAGAGATATCATGGATGTCACGACTAAGGCGTTTGAAAATGATGATGTTGAATCGGCATTGAGCGTAGAGCCTCTTGAACAGGTGGTTGATGGGCTGAAGGAAAAACTGCGTACCAGACACAGCCGCAGGCTCAGTAAAGGTGAATGCTCTATTGAGATGGGTTTTGTATGGTCGGATCTTTTGCACGATCTCGAGCGCATTTCTGATCACTGTTCCAATATTGCAGGTTGTATAATTGAGGCGGCGCACAATGAAATGACCCTGCACGAAGGTCTCAGGGGTCTGCGCAATGACAGTGCTGATTACTTCGAGAAATACAAGGAATATCTTGCAAAATATCAGATAAGCGGATAAGGAGTATATATCATGGACATTTTACAGTTGCTTTTACAGGTTTTTCTTCTGGTGTTGGGATTCGCTCTGCTAATAAAAGGCGCGGACTGGTTTGTTGACGGATCCTCGTCGGTGGCTGCCCGTTTCGGAATTCCTCAGTTGGTTATCGGTCTGACTATTGTAGCTATGGGCACCAGTGCGCCTGAGGCTGCGGTCAGTATATCGGCGGCTTTCAGCGGTAATGCGGATATCACTGTCGGAAATATTGTCGGCAGTAACATACTTAATATTCTTATCATCCTCGGTTTGTCATCGGTGCTGGTTCCTATAGCAGTGGCGAAGTCTACTGTCAGATATGAGATGCCGTTTATGATACTCATTACAGGACTTCTCCTGCTGCTTGGCTTTGACGGTAAGCTTGGCTTAGTGGATGGTATTATCTTCCTTGCTTTCTTTGCGGCATATCTCTTTTATCTTTTTATGATGGCAAAGAAGGATAAAAATGCTCAGCAGGAGGAAGAGGGCATAAAGCAGCTTTCTCTGCCCAAGTCTATCATTTTTGTTATTATCGGTCTTGCCATGATAATCCTCGGCAGTAATGTAACGGTAGATGCTGCGAGCAAGATCGCCGAGATGTTCGGTATGGATGAGCGTTTTATCGGATTGACAGTAGTTGCACTCGGAACCTCTCTGCCCGAGCTGTTCACATCTGTGAGTGCGGCGAGAAAGGGCAATGCGGATATTGCCATAGGCAATATTGTGGGCAGTAATGTTTTCAATATCCTTTTCATCTGCGGTATTTCCGCTCTTATCATTCCTATTCCTTTTGCAAGCAATTTCGTTTTTGATGTAATTATTGCTATTGCGGCTGCTTTGATGCTTATGCTCTGCTCAATTATCGGTAAGCATAAGCTGAAGCGCTGGTCGGGCGTTATTATGCTGCTTTCCTATGCGGCATATTTCGCAGTGATACTCTGATAACCGACCTCCATTTGCCATAACAACGCCTGTCGCCCCGACTGTTCTTAGTTGGGGCGACAAACTTTATCAGATCTTTTCAACTATAGTACCGTTGACCTTGTAGATGCTGTTGGGCGGAATTACACCTCTGACGCAGCTGGTGGGATATATGTTGGAGTTCTTGCCGATGATAGTGCCGGGATTAAGCACGCTGTTGCATCCGATCTCCACAAGATCTCCCAGCATTGCGCCGATCTTTCTGAGGCCTGTTGAGATGGCTTTATCTCCGCATCTGATGACTATATCGGTCTTATCCGACTTCACATTTGAGGTTATTGAGCCTGCACCCATGTGTGACTTATAGCCGAGTATGCTGTCACCGACATAATTGTAGTGCGGTGTCTGCACATTATCGAAGATTATCACGTTTTTCAACTCAGCGGAGTTGCCTATCACACAATTTTCGCCTATCAGAGCGCTGTCACGGATGAACGCACAATGGCGCACTTCGGTGTTTGCGCCTATGATGCAGGGCGCTCCTATATATGCAGAGGGGAATACCTTTGCTGTTTTATGTATCCAAACGTTTTCGGCGGGGTTATCGTATTCCTCGGCATTGAGAGTATGACCAAGCGAGACGATAAGATCGCCTATGCCCTTAAGCGCTTCCCATGGGTATGTGAAGTTTGCAAGATATTCTCCTGCCATAGAGTGCGAAAGATCAAAGAGGTCTGTGATACTGATATTTTCCATATAATTCTCCTGTAGAACGTTATTGATATAAAGCATTATAAGTATATCATATTTAGTAGCCACAGTCAATATGCCGCACAGATCAGAATATCCCATCAATCAACTGATGGGATATCTGTATAAGAATGTTATTGTGTCTGTTTCTGTTCGTCTTCCTGTGGCTGCGGGTTTTCAAGAGGGGTTATGATGAACTTTTCCACGAAGGTATACTTATCACGCTTCAATATGTACAGGAAGCCCGCCAGCGAGAAAGCTGCAGCGCCAAGCAGATTCACCCACATATCTTTCATAGTATCACGCAGACCTATATCGAGATATCCGCCATCGATGGTTGCAAGCTGATTGCCGTCGGCGTCGTATACGATGGTGTACGATATATCATTTATCTTTATCTCTGAATTTTTCCCCTCGGGGTGCAGCGTAACGCTGGAAATATCTTGGATGATCGTATCCTTTTGGGTATCGAAGCTGAACAGGCGATCGACAGTGTATTCGCCGAATTCCCACACAACTCCTACTGTCATAGAAAAGCAGAAGGATACCAGTGCAACAAACAGCGGCGTCATGTTTATCCGCTTTGAGTGGCGGTTAAGCAGATCGATCATGCCGAAACCAACGGCGGCGGCGAGGAACCCTGTTATGGTGTGCAGCATTGTATCCCAGAAGGGAATATGCCCATAGAAATTCGCCATTTCTCCTAATATCTCGGCGGCGAATACAAAAATAAATACTGTTATTTCCAGAACACTGGGGAAGTTGATCCTGAAGGTGGTTCTCAGGAAAAACGGTATAAAAAGCATTACTAATGATAGTCCGCATAGGAAAACGTTATGCCATTCACCGAGAAATGTCTGACGTATCATTATTCCGATGATGATCGCACGGATTATTACATATACTACAATGCTTGACTTGTTTGAATTGTGGTATTTTTCTGATAATCTTTTTACTGTTTTGGATTCGCTGAGTTTCTTCATGTATCCTCCTATCTATATTTGCCCCTGAGTTGTAGAATATCATACCACATAATATGCAAAAAATCAAGAGTTTTTGCACAAGAGAGAAAAAACCTCCGTTTTAGCGGAGGTTTAATAGTTTAATTCCTTTTAAAAGTCAATATTCCTATATTGGCAAGCGGCATCGTAAGAGTGTTGCCTTCGAGTTGGGATACCATGCTGTCTATCACCAGCAGTTCGCCCTCGTAAAACCATGCCGAGGTCTGCTGACTGTCATCTGTCACGATGATGACTTCGCCATTGCTTTTGATCTTCAGTTCCATATTGCCGAACTCTTCAGCAGGAATGATGTTGCCATCAGATGTAGCACATCCTGTAAGCTTCCAACTGCCCATAACGCTGTCGTTAGCACAGCCCGTAAGTGTGCTGACGCATATCAGGAGAAGTATTATCGTTGTAACTATATGTTTTGCAGTATGTTTCATATTTCCCTCTGTCCGATCTTATCGCAGAGTGCGGCATAATCTTTTAAAGTAAGTTCCTCTGCTCTGGCTGTCTGCTTTATACCTGCCGCTGTAAACAGTTCGGCAAGCTCCGATTTGGCGATGCCAAGCTCGCCTGAGAGAGGATTGATGATCTGCTTTCTGCGCTGAGAGAACGCTGCTCTCACTATGCGGAAAAACAGTTTTTCATTCTTTACATCAAGACCGTTGTTTTCTTTTATGTCAAGACGAATCACTGCGCTGTCCACATTTGGTGAGGGCATGAAGCTTCCACGGTTCACCTTGAACAGCAATTTAGGCTCGCTGTAATAGGAGACACCGCACGAAAGCGCACCGCAGTCGCGGGTGCCGGGTTTTGCACATATCCTGTCAGCCGCTTCTTTCTGCACCATTACGGTGAGAGCCTTAACGGGCAGTCGTTCCTCCAGAACACGCATTATTACAGGCGAAGTGATATAGTATGGGAGATTCGCACACACCACTACCTCGCTGTCGCCGAATTTTTCTGCGATAAGCGTTCTGAGGTCTGTCTCCATAACGTCAGCAAACACTACCTCAACATTGTCGTATTCCGCAAGTGTTTCCTCAAGAATAGGTTTCAAACCTGTATCGATCTCGACTGCCACTACCTTGTCGCAACGCTTTGCAAGTTCCTGAGTGAGAACGCCCACGCCTGTGCCTATCTCAAGTGCACAAACACCGCTCTTGCAGCCGCCCATTTCTGCTATCTTAGGGCAGATGGTGGGATTTATGAGAAAATTCTGTCCGAGAGATTTGGTAAACGAAAAACCATGCCTCTCAAACAGATCTTTTATTACGCCGATATTGGTAAGCTGCATCTGTCAATAACCCTCGCTGCCTGCAAGGCTGTCGTCATTTACTACCCAGTCGTTCACAACCATGGTCCTGAATTCATCTTTGCCTGTGCGGATGACCACCTTTTCAACTCCTGCGTTGATGATGGTGCGCTTGCACATCGAGCAAGGCTCCACATCGCCAAAAAGTTCGCCTGTTTTGGCGTCAAGACACGCAAGATAGAGCGTGGCGCCGATCATTCTTGTGCGGGGAGCGCTGATTATGCAGTTTGCCTCCGCATGAACAGAGCGACAAAGCTCATAACGCTGACCCTTGGGGATGCCGAGATTTTCACGGGTGCAGCTGCCTATATCGGAGCAGTTCTTTCTGCCTCTGGGCGCACCGTTGTAGCCAGTTGCAATGATCTCGTCGTTCTGTACGATTATCGCACCGAAGTTGCGGCGCAAGCAGGTGCCTCGTTCGGCAACTGTCTGGGAGATATCGAGATAGTAGTTTATCTTGTCGCGTCTTTCCATGGTGTCCGCCTTTCGTAATGCCGCCGAATATCAGCGGTGATTTTTGTTCATCTGCTTTGTGATAAATGCCTTGTTCTGCATGGGCTTGGGCACAAGGGGCATATCCTTGGGGCGTTTTACTGTCTGTGCATTAGTCATAGTCTCTGCTTGCTCATGGACTTCCTGGGGGTATATTCCGTTGATCGCGTTGATATATGTTTTGGCGATCTCGCGCTGCTTGGAGAGCGTGTTGGTCTCGTCGCAGTAGCGTATTACTTCTGTAAGCTCGTCAATTGCCTGAGCGTCCATGTTAAGGTTAAAATACAGTTCGCCGAGAACGCATCTGTATTCTGTTGCCAAAGCAAGATCATCTGCGTCTTCTTCCTGAGTGATGGCGATGTTCAGGCTTTCGATCGCCTTGTCATAAGATTCCTTGTCGATATACTGCAGTGCTTTCTGAAATTCGATGTTCATGGTGTTTTTACCTTTCAGATTCAAGATTTTTGCGGAGTATATATCCGCCTATACAAATTTATTGTACCATAAATATAGCGTTTTGTCAAAACATTTTTATATTTTCCTGATATTGACGTTAAATTATACTGATACCTGTTTTTTTACAGCGGTTTCCGACAGTTTTGAAGAACGCTGTATGATACAATTTATAGGTAAATACAAAGGGGAAACGGCGGTGAACGCCGAACAGAAAGGAAGTATAATATGTCGGAAAAAGCTATCACACGGGAGACGGTATGGGGGAGAGTTTGGGAATTCATAAGGGAAAACGCAATATGGGCGGTGAGCGGTCTTGTAATGGAGCTTGCCTGCAGCGGATCGGGGCTATCTGTGGGCGGTGCTGCATTGGCGGCAGGACTCAGCGGTGCGCAAAGAGTATATGCTCTGGGTGGGGCCGCCTTTGGAGCGCTGTTGCACGGCTTTCCCGAAGCACTTGCAAGGCTTGCAGCATTGGGAATAGTTCTGGCTGCGCAGCTCATTCCTGAGGTGAGGAATATCACCGCAGGCGGCGTCATAAGTTTTTTTGCGGCGGGGCTGGCGGTGTTCTTTTCACAGGTGGCAGAGGCAACAGAGCCATATTTGCTGCTTAACACCTTTATTGCGGCGGTGCTAGCGGGAGTGTTTGCGTGCTGTGTACATATCATGCTTGGAACATTCAGGCTGAGAGGCTTTGATATCTCAGAAACAAGGGACTGCACGTTTGCTGTGATAATATGCGCGCTGAGCTTTATGTCTCTTGCGGGATTGGATTATGCGGCGTTTAATATAGGGAGACTGATTGCGGCGCTGTTGGTGCTCACCCTAACAGCACGCCGTGGACTGGCAGCGGCGGCAGTGACAGGAATACCGGCTGTATTCGGAATATGCGCTGCGGATCCTGAAGCCGGCAGGGCCGCCGCGGCAATGGTATTGGGAGCGGTGGTAAGCGGCTGCCTTACAAAGTATGGCAAGCTTACACGGGGATTGGGATTTTTGTTTTTCGGTAGTGTGGGATTGCTGATATCAGGCACATTGGCGCAGCCGTGGGCGGTATTTGCTGAAATGTCGATAGCAGCAGCGATGTTCATATTCCTGCCGCTTGAAAGATTTGGAACAGCGGAGGCGGAGATATCTGATAAAACAGTGGCGATGATGCTGAGGGAGCGCCTGTGCTTTGCCGCAGATGCTATCGCAGGTGTAAGCACAGGATTGAACGCTGCGGCGGATACTTTGGGGCGGCGGTATTCCGCTTCCTTTGAACAGATATGTGATGATGCGGCAGACAGAGCTTGCAAGAATTGTCCAAATAATATGGTGTGTTGGGGTCAGAAATACGATCTTTTCAAAGGAGAATTTATTCGCCTTGTGAAGCTGGTGCGCAGCGGAAATGTGCTTACCGAGCAGTCTATGTCTCCGCTTGCGGCGGAGGAGTGCGTAGGCAGGGCGGCGGTCATTCGGGCGGTAAATGATGCTTATTCGCAGTATCTTACCGTAGCTGCGGATGAGCGCCGCATAAGTGAACTACGCCGCATCTACACAGAGCAGCTTGCCTCGGTGCATGATATATTGGAGGATATGGGCTATTCGGCAGGTCGAGGAGTGGGAAAGAACCGCACTGCAGAAAAACGTGTGGAAAAGGCGCTGGCGGATTGCGGTTTGAAAACTCCCACAGCCTTTATCAGTCACGACAAGAGAGGACGTCTGTTGCTAGAGGCGTACGGCGGCGGGGAGCTTAAAACGGACAAGGAATTTCTGGGCGAGCTGCTGATAAGCGCTCTCGGCACAGAGCTGGAGCTGCCTGAGGTCAGCGGCAGCGGCGGGAGGATTCGCGTTACTGCCACTGAGCGCACTCAGTATTCTGCTGAGATCGGCGTATTTCAGCTTTGCAAGGGCAAAAACAGGGTCTGCGGTGATTGCTACGACAGCTTCACTGATCCGTCGGGGCAGTTGTATATCATCCTGTCTGATGGTATGGGAAGCGGCAGCCGTGCAAGGATAGATTCTGCACTTGCCTGCTCAATGATATCAAAGCTGCTGAAGAGCGGCATTTCTCTCAGTGCGGCGCTTGAAACGGTGAATACATCGCTTTTGGTGAAATCCGCTGATGAGAGCTTTGCTACTCTGGATATATGCCGCATAGACCTTAATACAGGAGAGTGTATGGTGTTCAAGGCGGGAGCGTCCACAACATATATTAAGTGCGCCGACAGACTAGTGCGTGCATCGCTGTCCTCTCCGCCTGCAGGCACAGGCGGAAGGCTTACCGTGCCTGCTCAGCGATTCACTGTAGGTAACGGAGATGTTATCATCATGACCACGGATGGCGCTTCTGTGGATGAGGAGTGGCTCAGCCGAGAGCTATCTGTAAGATGTGATCCTAAGGAGCTTTCTGAGAGGATAGCACGCACGGCACGTTCTGCAGAAAACGGACGGGAGGATGACATCAGTGTGATCGCAGTGGCCGTAGGAAGGTGATCGGTATAATAATTAATGCCGGCTGTATATACAGTCGGCATTGTTTTTTATGAGATACAGCAGCAATAATTGTCGGATATTATGTTTTTATGGCAAATATTGTTGACAGATAAAAATATCTGTGTTATAATTGTATACATAATATGCAATTTATGTGTATTATGAGCGGATTGAGCGATTTGTATAAATTAGGTACATATCGTTCGGGGCGTTTGCCCCAGATCTTAATTTTATCAGGAGGAAAATAAAATGGGAAATCAGTCTAATGGTTTGGCTATCGGCGCACTCATTTGCGGTATCTTAGGTATCGTTGGTTCCTGGATCCCCGTAGTATGCTACTTCACACTTGTTCTGGCAATTGTAGGTATCGTACTCGGTGTTAAGGGCAGAAAGAATGCAGAGATGACAGGTAACGGCAAGGGTCTTGCAACAGCAGGTCTTGTGCTCGGTATCATCGGTACTGTATTCGGTCTGGCTGGCGTTATCTGCGCAATCGTTTGCGTTGGTATCGGTGCAGCTGCAGGTGCATTCCAGTAATATTGGCTGTGAAGGTCGAATGCTTAACGGCGTTCGGCCTTTATTTTTTTGTAAAGAGGGAACATGATACCTAATATCACTTTAGGAAACAAGACGATCAGCGCGTATATGATAATGACGCTGATAGGCATATTTGCTGCAGGCTGCTTTTCGATTAGCAGATTTAAAAAAGAGGAAGATAAGATGGAACTGCTGGTTGCACTGCTGTGGTCGGGAGTGGGACTTCTTGCGGGCGGACATCTTCTTTATGCTATTACAAACATAGAAGGCATAATAAACAGTATAAAGAACGGCGATGGCTTTTTCAGAATACTGATGCTGTACTTTTCAGGCAATGTGTTCTATGGTGGACTTATCGGCAGCTATATTGCTTTTCTTATCTATTTCGGAATAAAAAAGAAGGATATCCATCGTTATATAGATGAAGGCGCACTTTTTATTCCGTTCTTTCATATGTTTGGGCGCATAGGCTGCTTTCTTTCGGGCTGCTGCTACGGAGCGGAGTCCGAGATAGGCTTTGTATACAAATATTCCATGATAGAAGCGGCAAACGGTGTGTGCAGATTCCCTGTGCAGCTTGTGGAGGCTCTGGGAAATCTGCTGATATTTGCGCTGATGTACTACCTGTATAAACGAGGTGTTCTTCGGTATAGGCTTATATATCTATACTTTATCATATATCCGATACTGCGTTTTGTGTTGGAGTATTTCAGGGGCGATACATACCGCGGTTTTCTGTTTTCACTTTCCACATCGCAGCTCATCAGTATACCGGTATTTATATACGGAGCGGTGATGCTGGCGATTACCTGTGTCAGAAACCGTAAACAAACTGAATAAAAGTATTATCCTATCTATGCAGATAGGATAATTTTATAAAATATTACATATAGTAATTCTGCGTTATCCCTCGAGTTGTTCGCCCATCTTCCTTGAGTTGGAACGCTTCTGATTCTATTCCTTTTAAGTGTGTATATTGTCTTGGCATAAAAATCCCTCCTATGGTTTCCGTTATACCATAGGAGGGATTTTTTGTCATAGTTCGTTTTTACTGGTTCAGTTTAACAAACAGGTTTTGTATAATATACGATATTTATAACGGATAGTATTTATTTCTCGCTAATAACAGGTTGCAATCTGTTTCTGAGCGGCACCGCTAATGCGCTTGCCGCAATAATCTTCAGTACATCCGAGGGCAGAAAAGGAATAACACATCCCGCCAGTGCCGTAGTAAGTCCCGAACCCGTGAACAGCATCAACCACACTGTTCCGAATGCATACAGCGCCAGTGTGCCTAGGGTCATTCCCGTGACCATTCCTCGAAGCTTACCATTCGTAAGCTCAGCGAAAAAACCTACAAGGAAAACACAGGGAATATAGCCGATAATATATCCGCCGGTAACGCCTGCTATCCTTGCGAAACCACCCATGAAGCCCGAAAACACGGGCAATCCCACCAAACCCAGCAGGATATACACGCCTACCGCCGCACAGCCCTTTTTCCAACCGAGCAATGCGCCGATAAGATATATCACAAATGTGGCGAGGGAAAACGGTACCGCCGATGGTATTGGCAGACTGAACGGAGCGGCAATGCACAGCACTGCCGCCATAATGGCGATGAACACCATGCTGCGTACGGAGATATTGTGTTTTTTTGTCATATCTCGTTGCGGTTTTCCAGTGCCTTCATAAGAGTAACGTCATCGGCAAATTCAAGCGCAGAGCCTGCAGGCAGTCCGTAGGCAAGACGGGAGACCTTGATGCCCATTGGCTTGATAAGACGTCCGATGTACACCGCAGTGGCCTCGCCCTCAACTGTGGGATTTGTTGCCATGATGACTTCCTTTGCGGTCGCAAGGCGGCTCATAAGCTCCTTTATCTTCAGGTTTTCGGCGGTGATTCCGTCCATGGGTGAGAGCAGACCGTGCAGGACGTGATATACTCCGTCGTAACCGCCGGAGCGCTCGAACGCCGAAACAT
>JAZKZL010000044.1:0-3519 GCA_045612645.1 Oscillospiraceae bacterium | reverse complement strand
GCCGATGATGATGTTAAGCTCCTCGCCTTTGATAAGCTCTGTCGAGGGTCTCTTATACTGATTTGACGCAAGATGAGGCAGCAGATCAGATACGCAGAAAACAGGATCGTTCTCGTCCTCACCGATGGTAACAGTGATCTTGGTGCCGTCAGCCTTCACGATAACACCGTGCAGAGAAAGCGGAACGGTAGGCCACTGATACTTCTTGATACCGCCGTAGTAATGAGTCTTGAAATAACCCACCTCATCCTTCTCGTAAAGGGGATTCTGTTTCAGATCGAGTCTTGGAGAATCGATATGTGCTGCAAGGATATTCACACCCTTTTCGATAGGCTCCTTACCGATAACTGCGAGAATAACGGCTTTCTCACGGTTGACATAATATACCTTATCGCCTGCCTTGTAGGAGGCGGTTCTATCGAACTTAACAAATCCATTTGCGATAGCCTCCTGCTCGATAAATGCAGCAGCTTCACGCTCTGTCTTAGCAATATCAAGGAACTTCTTGTATCCCTCACAGAATTTGTCGCACTTCTTAAGCTCTGCATCGCTCATGAGCTTTGCTGCATTCTCCTTGTTCATGAAAAGCTTCTCTTTGAGAGCCTTAGTTGTATTTTCCTTCTTAGCCATAATAATTATCCTTTCTGTTAATTGTATTGATATAGCTCTTTATAGGTTGCAAGAGCCTTTGTGATCTTATCCACATAGTGTGCAGTATCAGATATCGGAATAACATCAAGATGGACTCCGTCCGATGAATACCGCGGGTCTTCAAGCCATCTGTTCACTGCTCCTCTGCCCGCATGATATGCAGCGGCAGCGGCTTCAACGTTGCCGAATTCATCATAGAGATAACCAATCAGATAGCACCCATAACGGATGTTCTGCTCAGGATCGAACATATCTGAATATACCGTATCCTCATCGCCCAGCTTGAATTTTATCCAGTCAAACGAGTCCTCCATTATCTGCATTAGTCCACGAGCTCCGACATTTGATACCGAGCTGCTGTCATAGCCGCTCTCGGTCTTGATGACAGCATAAACAAGATATTTATCCAAATTGTATTCACGGGAATATCTCTCCACATATTGCGAATATTGAATTGGATGCTCATAAATTATCCATTCCTGATAAGCATAATATCCCGCTGCTGCAACGAATGCTATCAGCACAAGAAATATCAAGAATTTAAGCCATCCGTTGCTTTTTTTCTTCTGCGTTTTACTCATTCTGCACCTTTCAGTTTATTCAATACTTTTTCAGCAGCGGCAAACAGTTCTTCCTTACTGCCGCTATTTATTATGCAATGAGATGATCGCTGCTTATACCACTCAATATCATGCTGCGAATCAAGCCTGGCAGCTGCAAGATCATATGAGATCCCGTCACGCTGCATGATCCTGTTAATACATATCTCAGGATCGGCACAGACAGATACGATATCATCGCAGATTCCTTCAAGACCTGCCTCGTATAAAGTCGGAGCGTCAAGCAACACATCGCATTCAGATAACTTTATCTTATCCATAACATTATAGGTAATATACGGGTAAATAATGCGATTGAATATCATTCTCTTTTCATCATCATTGAAAATGAGTTCAGCTGTCTTTCTTCTGTCAAGAGTTCCATCCTCCGCAATAATATCGGGAGAAAGCTCGTCATGAAGTTCAGCAAGGCTCTGATAGCCGATCTGCACTACTTCCCTTGCGGAGATATCGCAGTCTATTACATTATATCCGCTGTCAGCAAACATTCTGCAGACCGTAGATTTGCCTGCGCCTGACATTCCGATAAGTCCGATTATCTTCTTATCTGTAAGCTTAATCATTTCTGACCACCTTAAAGCCTGCCGCTCTCAGCAAACGGTTATATACAGCAAGTCCTACGCCATCCTGAGACGGCATTTCAACAAAAACAGTATCTGCACAGTCATCATCAGCCTTTCGCAGCAGTGCAAAAAGATTCTGCGCCTGCTGTTCAGCGGTAGAACCATAATCAATGAAAATATCCTGTTCAAGAATACCGATACCCATAGCAACTGTTTTCCCGCTTTTGTGGGAATTACAGTAGCTGATAAAGTTCGCACCATGCTCGTCGACGATGGTGACATCAGCCTTAGGCGAATAGTGCTTGTATTTCATTCCCGGAGAAAGAACACGCTCGTTTTCCGCAGGCTTTGCACTGACTGCCTTATCCACTACAACCTCACCGAATTCAGAGAGCATCTCTGCTGTAACTCCACCCGGGCGCAGAATATGGATCTTTCCCTCACGGAAACAAATGACCGTGCTTTCAACGCCGCATGAGCATGCGCCTCCGTCAATGATGAGCGGGATGCGTCCATCCATGTCACGGAAAACGTGCTGTGCTGTTGTGGGACTTGGACTTCCAGACAGATTAGCCGATGGTGCCGCTAACGGAAATCCACAGGCATCGATAATAGCTCTTGCCGCTTCACTGGCAGGCATTCTTACTGCAACTGTATCAAGTCCGCCGCTGGTGACATCGGGGATGATATCAGCCTTGGGGAAGATCATCGTCAGCGGTCCGCCCCAGAATCGAGCTGCAAGCTGATTTGCAACATCAGGTATCTCTCTTACAAGAGAGGGCAGCATTTCTATACTGCTTATGTGAACGATGAGCGGATTATCCTGAGGTCTGCCTTTTGCAGTGAAGATATCAGCCACTGCTTTTTCATCAAGGGCATTGGCAGCAAGACCGTACACTGTCTCTGTAGGCATACCTACTATTCCGCCTTTTTTGAGAATATCAGCAGCTTTGCTGACACTCTCGGGAGTATATACCAAAATCTCGGTGTTCACCGTATCATTTCCTTTCGTCAGCTTTCCTTCTGTTTAAGGAGCTTAGCTGTCTGATCGGCAATGCGCAGAGCCTCAAATATCTCCTCGCAATCACCGTCCATGATATTATCCAGCTTGTACAGTGTGAGACCTATACGGTGATCTGTAACTCTGGACTGTGGGTAATTATATGTGCGTATGCGTTCAGAACGATCGCCCGTGCCGACTTGAATTCGTCTTTCCTCGGCGATCTGGCTATCGCGGGCAGTGAGTTTTGCCTCATACAGCTTGCTGTAAAGCATCTTCATTGCCTTTTCCCTGTTCTTGAACTGGGAACGCTCCTCCTGACATTCAACCACAACGCCTGACGGATTGTGGATGATTCGTATTGCGGATTCTGTCTTGTTGATATGCTGACCGCCTGCGCCGCTTGAGCGATAGGTCTGTATCGTGAGATCAGCAGGATTTATGTCCACATCAACTTCTTCCACCTCGGGAAGAACAGCAACAGTTATTGTCGAAGTATGGATCCTGCCCTGAGATTCCGTTTCGGGGACTCTCTGCACACGATGTACACCACTCTCATATTTGAGCTTTGCATAAGCGCCCTCGCCCTCTACGCTGAAGCATACTTCCTTATAACCGCCCAACTCGGTCTGATTCGCACTGATGATCTCTATCTTCCAGCCCTGCGTCTGAGCATACATCGTAT
>JAZKZL010000043.1:0-5163 GCA_045612645.1 Oscillospiraceae bacterium | reverse complement strand
CTTGAAAAAAACTTGTCAATTTCCGCGTTTTAGTATATAATAAATTCGATTATGTGTGAGTTTTCGGACGCAGAAGTAAGGTACACAAGAAAGGCTGGCTTAAGCTATGTTTGTTTGTGTACTTTGCCGAACGGACGGTATGGCCCTTCAACCAACTGTTTTTCTGCGACCTTTTGTGTGTCCGCCGTCGGCGTTACGAAACTCAGACAATGTGCATTTCCAATCCCGGGGATGCATGGAAAAGGTCACAGGAATGGAGGAAATTAAATGAGTGCTGAAAGCAGAATGGATGCTCTTCAGAAGGCCCTCGGCGCGCTGGATCAGAACGCTCCCGCCCGCAAGAGACTGAACGCATTGTTTGATACCGACAGCTTTGTGGAACTGGATGGTTTCGCAAAGGTAGGCGGTGAGTCCGCTGGTGTCGTCACCGGTTACGGTGCCATCGACGGCAGCCCGGTATTCGCTTTTTCCCAGGACGGTCCTGTGGGCAAGACCCACGGTGCCAAGATCAAGAAGCTGTTTGATCTGGCTGTAAAGACCGGTGCTCCCGTTGTTGGTATTTATGATTCCAACGGCGCACGCATCAAAGAGGGCAATGATGCCCTGAACGCTTACGGTGAGATGCTGCTGTGGCAGAACAACCTGTCCGGTGTTGTTCCCCAGATCTCCGTTATCCTCGGCACCTGCGCAGGTTCTGCTGCAATGGTTGCACTGAGCGCTGATTTCGTTGTTATGAGCGAGAAGGCTGAGCTGTTCATGACCGCTCCCTTCAACACACCCGACGGCAAGCTTGCAGGTGCAGGCACTGCTGCAAACGCAGCTAAGGCAGGCGTTTGCGATATCCTTGCAAAGGACGACGCTGACGCTATCGCAAAGGCTAAGAAGCTGGTTGCAGTAATGCCCGCAAACAACATCTCCCTCGCAGGCAACGATGATTTCGCAGAGAACGACGCAGTTGTTTCCGCAGGCATGAAGGGCGCAGATGTTATCGCAGCTATCGCTGACAAGAATTCCGTTATCGAGCTGGGCGCTGAGTTCGGCACCGCAGCTTACACAGCTATCGCAAGCATCAACTGGGCAACAGTTGCTTTCGTAGCAACAGACAAGGCAGAGAAGCTCACCTCCGCTGACTGCGCTAAGATCGCGCGTTTCGTTCAGCTTGCCGATGTGTTCTCTATCCCTGTTGTTACAGTTCTCGATACAGAGGGCTTTGTTCCCTCCAGCGAGGCTGAGCTGGCAGGCAGTGTAAGAGATTGCGCAAAGCTGGCGCAGGTATACGCTTCCGCTACCACAACAAAGGTAAATCTCATCAAGGGCAAGGCTTTCGGCGCATCTTATGCAGCATTTGACAGCGCTGATATCGCCTATGCATGGGAGAATGCAGCTATTGCTCCTATGTCTCTTGAGGCTGCAAAGGTATTCATGGGCGAGGAGATCGACGCTTCCCCCTTCAGCGCAGCAGCTCTCGGCATGATCGACGGCGTTATCGCAGCCGAGGACAGCAAGGACGCTGTAGCATCCGCAGTGGATCTCTGCAGCGGCAAGAGAGTAGCAGCTCCCACACGCAAGCACGTTAATTTCGCTTTTTAATTGTGACAGCGGCTGGCGATAAGAACGCAATTGCTTCGTCTTTCTCCCTTGACGTACACAAAGTACGTCGGCGGTCGGCATCCTCGCACTTGCATCCTTCTCGCCACCCTCACATAAGGAGATGGCGGTATGACTTTTGTTCCGCTGTCCCGTCCTCAAATATTATTAAAGAAAATTAAAAATCACAGAGAGGTTTTGACATGAAAAGATATACCATCACAGTAAACGGCAACGCTTATGACGTAACAGTAGCAGAGGCTGACGGCTCCGCAGCTCCCGTGGCTGCTGCTCCCGCTCCCAAGGCTGCTCCCAAGAAGGCAGCTCCTGCTCCCGCAGCTGCAGGCGCATCCGCTATCAATGCTCCCATGAACGGCACTATCGTTGATGTAAAGGTAAAGGTTGGCGATAAGGTATCCAACGGCACAGTTGTAGCTGTTCTCGAGGCTATGAAGATGGAGAACGACATCGTTTGCGATAAGGATGGCACAGTTGCATCCGTTAACGTTGCAAAGGGCGATTCTGTTGAGACAGGTACAGTTATCATCACCATCAACTAATTAATAAGGAGAGCAAAAATGGCTAAGCTTAACATTACAGAGACCGTTCTGCGTGACGCGCACCAGTCGCTGCTCGCCACCAGAATGACAATTGACGAGATGCGTCCCATCCTGTCCACAATGGATAAGATCGGTTTTTATTCCGCAGAGTGCTGGGGCGGCGCTACATTCGATTCCTGCATCCGTTTCCTGGACGAGTGTCCCTGGGACAGACTGCGCACCATCCGCAAGGAGATGCCCAACACAAAGCTCCAGATGCTGTTCAGAGGACAGAATATGCTGGGCTACCGTCACTATGCTGATGACCTCGTTGAGTACTTCGTTCAGAAGTCCATCGCTAACGGTATCGACATCATCCGTATCTTCGACGCACTGAACGATATTAGAAACCTCGAAACTGCCATCAACGCAGCAAAGAAGGAGCAGGGACACGCACAGGTTGCTATCTCCTACACCCTCGGCGAGGTGTTCACACATGAATATTACATGAACTATGCAAAGCAGGTAGAGAGCGCGGGCGCTGACTCCATCTGCATCAAGGATATGGCTGCTCTGCTCACTCCCTACGAGGCTGAGACTCTCGTTCGTGACATCAAGAGCGCTGTAAGCATCCCTGTACAGCTGCATACACACTATACCTCCGGTCTTGCATCCATGTGTATCCTGAAGGCTGTTGAGGCAGGCGTTGATGCTGTTGATACAGCTATGTCTCCTCTGGCACTGGGTACATCTCACGCTCCCACAGAGTCTATCGTTGCTACATTCCAGGGTACAGAGTACGATACAGGTATCGATCTCGTGGCTCTGACAGAGGTAAGAGATTTCTTCATGAAGCTGCGCAAGAAGTACATCGAGAGCGGTCTGCTGGATCCCTCCATGCTCGCTACCGATGCAAATGCGCTGATCTATCAGGTTCCCGGCGGTATGCTTTCCAACCTGCTCTCTCAGCTGAAGCAGGCAGGCAAGGCAGATCAGCTTGACGAGGTTCTCAGAGAGGTTCCCAGAGTTCGTAAGGACAGCGGATTCCCCCCTCTGGTTACTCCCACATCCCAGATCGTTGGCACACAGGCTGTGTTCAACGTTATCACAGGCGAGCGCTACAAGACCGTTACCAAGGAGTTCAAGGGCCTTGTTAAGGGCGAATACGGCAAGACTCCCGTGGCTATCGATCCCGAGTTCCAGAAGAAGATCCTCGGCGATGAGGAGCCTATCACCTGCCGTCCCGCAGATCAGCTTGCTCCCGAGTTCGAGGCTATGAAGGCAGAGGCTTCCGAGTGGATCGAGCAGGAGGAGGACATCCTCACATACGCTATGTTCCCGAAGGTTGCTCCCAAGTACTTCGAGAAGCGCCGTGACAGAAAACTGGGCATCGACGCAGATCACGCTGACAAGACAAATAAGGTACATCCCGTATAATCGATACCCCTGCTGAGGTTTCTCAGCAGGGGTTTTCTATATTAATATAGTATACCATCAAAAAAAGGCGTTTGTACAAATTGTATAAAGCGAATTTATGCCCGAAACGCTGTTAGGGTTTGCAAAATGTTGCAAGGGAAAAATGCAGCCGATATGACGTGCTTAAGGGCAAATAATTTGAGCAAATACCTATAAAAATACCGCAGAAAACTGTACATTTTTACTGATAACGTTTACAAAATGCGGTTTTTAATTTTTCGGCACTTTCACCAAATCAAAAGTTACAACTTGGTAACAAAACGGTTACAGAATAATTGTCGGTCGTCAAATTTCTTGGCTGAAAGTCGAAAAAACGGCTTGATTAAGCGAAATTCTGAGATTCAGAATTTTTGTGAAAGTTTTTTAGGTTATAAAGAAAAACTGTTGTAATTATGTACAATCATGGGGAATTGAAAACGTTTTCGCAATGCAGAGGAAGAAAAACTTCAAAAAAAACACTTGAAAATTGGTTTGATTTATGGTAAACTTACAAATGAAATCAGGACAGCTGTAATATTACAAGCTTTTATTACATAGCCTGATTAGTAAAACGAGTTCCGTATATCGGAACGATCAAACCTATTTATGGGAGGAAAAAACCTATGAAGAAAAGAGTTTTAGCAGCTCTGCTTGCATCTGCTACAGTTCTCTCTGTTGTTGGCTGTACCAAGGCAGAGGATGGCAACACACCTGCTGACGGCGGCAATACCGACGGCGGCAATTCCACAGTTACAGACGGCGGCGACGCTGGCAACACCGATGCTGCTGAAGAGGGCAAGGTCCTCAACATCTGGTGCTGGAATGACGAGTTCCAGCAGAGAGTAACCAAGTTCTACCCTGACTACACCGATAACGGCGATGGCACAGGTAAGATCGGCGATGTTACTGTTAAGTGGACAATCAACGCTAACGCTGACAACGGCTACCAGATCCCCCTCGACGCTGCTCTGAAGGATCAGGACAACGTTGCTGCTGATGAGAAGATCGATATCTTCCTCATCGAGGCTGACTACGCTGACAAGTATGTTAACTCTCCTTACTCTCTGGATGTTAAGACACTCGGCCTGACAGACGCTGACATGGCTCAGATGTACACATACACCAAGGAGATCTGCACAGACGCTTCCGGCGCTCTGAAGGGTGTTACATGGCAGGCTACTCCCGGACTGTTCGCATACAAGAGATCTATCGCTACTGAGGTTCTCGGTACTGATGATCCCGATGCAGTTCAGGGCTATGTAGCTGACTGGGCTAAGTTCGACGAGACCGCTAAGAAGATGAAGGACGCTGGTTACTTCATGCTCTCCGGTTACGACGATGCTTACCGTACCTTCTCCAACAACGTATCCGCTCCCTGGGTAAATGAGAACAACGAGATCATCATCGATCAGAACATTCTCAACTGGGTAGAGCAGACCAAGACATACACAGACAACGGCTACAACAACAAGAACGGTCTGTGGTCTGAGGGTTGGGCTGCTGACCAGGGTCCTGCTGGTAAGGTATTCGGCTTCTTCTACTCCACATGGGGCATCAACTTCACACTGGTGGGCAACGCAGG
>JAZKZL010000042.1:0-2214 GCA_045612645.1 Oscillospiraceae bacterium | reverse complement strand
CCACAGGCACCCGAGGCGGTCTTTACGGCGACGAAATTCACACATAACGGAGATGACTACATGACAGCAGAAAGCATAATATTCGACCTTGACGGCACTCTGTGGGACAGCTCGGAAAGCGTTGCCGAGGCATGGACCGAGGCTCTTCGCATGATGGATGAGCCTGCGGTATCAGACATGACGATAACCATACAGGATATGCACCGAATCATGGGAAAGACCATGGACGAGATCGCCGATACGCTGTTTCCGATGCTCCCGCAGTATCAGCGCATGGATATCCTCGGCAGGTGCATGGAGCATGAAAATGCGTATATCGCACAGCATGGCGGCAGGCTGTTTGAAAACGAGGAGGAAACGCTGCAAAGGCTCTCACAGAACCACAGGCTGTTCATCGTAAGCAACTGTCAGAAGGGCTATATCGAGGCTTACCTGCAATACAGCGGCTATGAACGATTTTTCAGCGACCACATGTGCTGGGGCGATACCGAGATGCCGAAAAGCTACACCATAAAGGCGCTGATGGAGCGCTGCGGCTGCAAAAACGCAGTGTATGTCGGCGATACTCAGGGCGACTGCGACGCTTCCTTTGATGCGGGCATTCCGTTCATCCATGCGGCGTACGGCTTCGGAGAGATCTCCACACCCGAAAAGGTGGCAGCGGCTATTCCCTCGCTTTCGGCGCTTGCTGAATGCGCACTTATCTGATACACGGCAAAAGGCGGTATTCCTTTCGGAGTACCGCCTGTTTTTGTATCACATTATCTCTGCACCGTCTATATTCAGCGTGCCTGCAAGCACCTTTATCCTTGCCTCGTGAGAGCCTTTGGAAAATCCGTAGCGGCTGAGGAATATCTCACGTCCGCAGCTGCCTCTGATCTTCACCTGCTCTGTCACGCCGTCAATATCCACAACAAGCTCCGCTTCGCCATTGCCGCCGAAAATGGCAAAGCCGCTGCCCTCAAAGCGGAGCGTCGCCTCTGCGCCTGTTTCTCCCACCGAAAGAGTGCGCCTGTAATTTGAAAAGCTGCTCATTGTCTGATGCTGCCATCCGCCGATGTATTCAAATTCGCTGTCGGTATCATCACAGCGGCGGATGAAATAGTCCTCGCAAACAGGGCGAACCTCAAAGCCTGCGAACATGTTCCTATTATAGGAGCTGTACAGCGCCGCTCTGCCTGCGCAGAGTATCACATCATCCTCATAAACCGCCAACTGTATGCCGTTAAGGTATGCTGTCACCCTGCCCTGCTCTGCCGATACGATTATCTCGTTGATCTCATAGGGCGAGATATCCGCACTCCCCTCGGCTACCACCTCTGTGTTGCGGCGCAGCCTCCATGTGCCGTTCTCATAAAGCAGAACGGAATATCCGCTGTTGCCGCTGCAGGTCATGAAACACCGCACACCTGCACCGATATAGTTCTCCTGCGGTTTATCTGATGGAGTGAGCTTCACTTTCGCAGAAATGCTGTAGTTATACCAGCGATCGTCACCGAAACAAGTCACGGGATTTGGCGTACCGCCCCACTCCATTGCCTTTGTTTCGGGCGTGATGAGCTGCGTGAGCATATACTCGCCATCAATGGTAAGTATCTCAAATGCGCCGCCCTGATCGGTGGTGAATCTCGGTGCGCCGCCTCTTGCCGCTATGCTGTCATCCCCGTAGCGGAAATCATCGCTGTACGGCAGCGCCATAAGCTCGGATGAATAGTTATTTCTCGGTGCGTTGCCTGTTTCAAGAGTGGAGACCGTCACAAGCGAATACGGCTTCAGTGTTACTGTGTAGCTATAGCCATCCTCTGCCTTTTCGGGAGAGATACTGCCGATATGCCTGAAATAGTTCTCATCACAGCTGCCGCCATCGGGTCCTCTTGTTTCCCATATATGCACGGTCTTATCAGCGGTGGCGGTGATGTTATATTCCAGCAGCTTATCGGTGGAGTTCACGAGAACTGTGCTGTAATCGCCTGTTTCGGGGTCGCAGGCGGTCATGTAGCTGTAAACGGTATCCACCAGTGCGTGACCATCGCCGCCGACCTTGCTGTCGTTATGGCAGGCGGAGTCGATGAAGCTCCATCCCCTGCGGAAGAAACGTGAGAAATGCAGGGACATATAGTAGCCGCTGTCAAGAAAGTAATATCCGCTCCACGGCTCGCAGGCGGTGATCAGCTGCTTGTGACAGAAGGTAACTCCGTCATAGTAGGCAGACAC
>JAZKZL010000041.1:0-1426 GCA_045612645.1 Oscillospiraceae bacterium | reverse complement strand
GGCTGCATATACTGCAGCGGCGGCAGCGGATATTTCACGGAGGACAGCGCCGTTTCTGTGACGGAGCAGTTCAGGGCAGAAGAAAAGCGCATACGGACTAAATATCCCGATGCGCTGATAACCGCGTATTTTCAGGCACATTCAAACACTTATGCCTCACTCGAACGGCTTGAAGCACTGTTCCATGAAGCAGTTGCAGCAGGTGCGCACAGCCTTGCAATCGCAACACGAGCCGACTGCATAGACGAAGAAAAAGCACAGCTGCTGAGTTTGCTCAGTGTTCCTGTAACGGTGGAGTTGGGACTTCAGACCATCCACGACAGCACTGCCGCACTTATCAACCGCTGCCACACAACAGCGGAATTTCTGAAAGGCTATCAGCTGCTTAAAGCTCACGGAATAAGAACCTGTGTTCATATCATAAACGGACTCCCGAGCGAGGATATCCCGATGATGCTGGAAACAGCGAGGGCGCTCGGAAAGCTCCGTCCCGATGGTGTAAAGATACACCTCATGCATATTATCAAAGGAACTGCACTTGCAGATATCTATGCTTCGGGGAAGTATGCTCCTATGACAAAGGAAGATTACATTGACACCGTGATAAAGCAGCTTGAACTGCTCCCACCCGAGACCGTAATTGAACGTCTCACAGGCGATGGCGACAAGCGAACACTGCTTGCACCGCTATGGAGCATGGATAAAATATCTGTGCTGGGTGGAATAGATAAGCGCATGACAGAGCTTGACACATGGCAAGGCAAACGATTTGATTGAAAGGAGATGGCAGCATGCTACAGAGCCTTGACCGCGACAACGGAAGTCTCTATATGCAGATATACAGCGACATCAGGCGCGACATACTGTTCGGACGCCTCACTGAGGGCGAGAAGCTGCCATCCAAAAGAGAGCTTGCCGAACGGCTGCGCGTAAGCCTGATCACGGTGGAAAACGCCTATTCACAACTTATCGCAGAGGGATATATCCGTGCTGTTGAGCGTAGCGGATACTATGTGCAGTTCAGCGGCATACCGATAGCTCCCACTTATGATGACATTCTATTGCCCACAGAAATCCCCAAAGAAAAACAAGAGGATATTTCAGCAGGCAACAGCCTGTTTCCGTTCAATGTCTGGGCACGTCTGATGCGCAACGTTATCATGGATAAAGGTGAAAGGCTATTGCTCCCCTCTGACAGCCAAGGCGTATACGAGCTTCGAGAGGAGATTGCAAGATACCTGTATCGTTCCAGAGGTATCGCTGTTTCACCAAGGCAGATAATCATCGGAGCAGGAGCGGAATATCTCTATAATATGCTTATTCAGCTGCTGGGAAGAGAGCGCATATACGCTGCAGAGGATCCCTGCTATACCAAGCTTTCAAAGATTTATGATCTAAACGACGTGCAGTGGGTTCCTGTAAGCCT
>JAZKZL010000040.1:0-12180 GCA_045612645.1 Oscillospiraceae bacterium | reverse complement strand
CCGATCATATTCGCCGCCATGCCCACGCATTCATGGGAATGTGCAGTCACGGTATCCAACAGATCCTGCGCCACGGACAGATCCTCCACCGTTGCAGGCGCTGACTTCATCGCCAACAGGAAATTATCCTTGCATATCGGTCTGACCATGATATCCTCCTTGTAAATACGATTACGTTACTGACTCACGATTTACGCATTTATCGCCTCTCAGCTAAGACCGAGAGAAAAGCACAGAGGCAAGGAAACGGGCTTTCGGCTATACTCAATGTATGCCGAATGCCTGTTTACGCCGCATCTGTGCATTTATCGCCGCTCAGCTAAGACCGAGAGAAATGCGCAGAGGCAAGGAAACGGGCTTTCGGCTATACTCAATGTATGCCGAATGCCTGTTGACGCCGCATCTGTGCATTTATCGAAGGTCTTAAACGGTGGCCTTGTGGTATACCTTCTTACCCTTGCGGATGATTACTTCTGTATCAATTGCGATCTGGATGTTTGCATCCTCGATCACAACATCATCAACTGCGATACCCTTGCCTGCGACGAGGTTTCTTGCCTCTCTCTTAGAGGGAGCGAGCTTTGTTGCAACAAGCAGATCAAGAATACCGATCTTGCCGTCAACTGTCTCTACCTTTGTTGTAGGCATATTTTCTGTGCTGCCCTTGCCGCCGAAGAGGTTCTTTGCAGCCTCGAGAGCCTTGTCAGCCTCTTCCTCGCCGTGAACCAGCTTTGTCAGCTCGTATGCCAGGATCTCCTTAGCCTTGTTCAGCTCGCTGCCCTGCCATGCGTCCATCTTCTCGATCTCCTCAAGAGGCAGGAATGTCAGCATACGGATGCACTTCATAACGTCTGCGTCTGCAACGTTTCTCCAGTACTGGAAGAACTCGAAAGGGGATGTCTTTTCGGGATCCAGCCAAACTGCGCCCTTTTCGGTCTTGCCCATCTTCTTGCCCTCGGAGTTGAGCAGCAGGGTGATGGTCATCGCGTGAGCGTCCTTGCCCAGCTTCTTTCTGATAAGCTCGGTACCGCCCAGCATGTTAGCCCACTGATCATCGCCGCCGAACTGCATGTTGCAGCCGTAATCCTGGAACAGCTTGTAGAAGTCGTAGCTCTGCATGATCATGTAGTTGAACTCAAGGAAAGTCAGACCTCTTTCCATGCGCTGCTTGTAGCACTCGAAGGTCAGCATTCTGTTAACGCTGAAGCAAGCTCCTACCTCGCGCAGAACATCAATGTAATTGAGGTTCATCAGCCAGTCTGCGTTGTTTACCATGATAGCCTTGTCATCAGAGAAATCGATGAAACGGCTCATCTGCTTCTTGAAACAAGCAATGTTATGATCGATATCTTCCTTTGTGAGCATCTTTCTCATATCGGACTTGCCGGAGGGGTCGCCGATCATGCCTGTGCCGCCGCCCAGAAGAGCGATGGGCTTATTTCCTGCCATCTGCAGTCTCTTCATAAGGCAGAGTGCCATGAAGTGACCAACGTGCAGGGAATCTGCTGTGGGATCGAAGCCGATGTAGAAGGTAGCCTTACCCTCGTTTATCATCTTTCTGATCTCATCTTCGTCTGTTACCTGTGCGATAAGGCCACGGGCAACGAGTTCGTCGTAAATCTGCATTTTTGTGTTCTCCTTTATATTTATTGTATTTTTTTGATGTATTTTAATGCCGCATTTCATGCGCAATTAAAAGCCTTTTATTTCTCTTACAAAGCCGCTCATTTTCATCATGGGCTGCTCGTCAAGATATTTCCTGTACTTTTCGGGAGCCTTTGCGGGGAGATCATCCTCCACACACAACTCCTGCTCGTAAGCGAAACGCTTGCCGTCAGATGTCTTTATCGTAAGCACCATGGTATAAGCTGTGTTGCCATATCTTCCGCTCTGCGTTTCCACATCACAACTGAAATAAGTAATATCACTCAGCGGCAGCTTTTGGCTGAGAAATCCGTAGTGAATGTTCACATGCTCATCATCCACTGTTATCCTGCCTTTGCCTAGCTTTGCCTTGAGTATCAGCGCCGCCGCCATCACTCCAACACAGGAGATATATGCCGCAAGACCGCCTATGCTACGCATACTCACATGCCCTCCAAACAGCATCAGCAGCACCAGCAACGGAATAAAACCCATAGCCAGCAAAAGCACTCTCATGACGGGCGTTCCGTCAAAGCCGCATTCGGCACGTATGTTTTCCGATCTCTCTGCCATAGCGCCTCCTTTACAGCTTCAGCTCCATCTTTATCGTCCTCGGGATCATGCCCAGACTTTCATAGAAGCTCACAGCATCGGGATTTGCCGCTGCCGCGCCCAACTGGATGCAGTTGCATTCGTTATCCCTTGCCATGCGCTTTACATCTTCAAAAAGCTCTGTACCCTTGCCTTTTCTGCGGCATTCCTCGCTCACAACGAAATGATCTATGTAGCATATCCTTGCAGGAGTGCGATCAACGCTGTCCCGATCGAATATTCTCACTGCAGCATATGCCTGTATAACACCGCTCTCTTCTGATACCAGTACGCATACATTCTCATCCGACAGCAGCGATTTCATCTCAAGCTCGAAATACTGTTCAAATGGCATACGATGGCTATCGGGAGCGATGCGCACATGATGCTCATGCAGCTGCCTGAATATCTCGGCAAGCGCTTTTATATCGCCTTTTTCAGCTTTTCTTATCATTTTGTTACTCCTTTCAAACTAGTTTGCCGAGTAACCTCCATAGACGATGGAATTTTTCATAAATTCCACGGATATCACACCTTTCTGCTGCTTATCACATCGGCAATATGCCGTTGATCGCCATATTGTATTCCTCGATGAGCTTTGCTTTCTGCCAGTCAAGCAGGAATACCTTTGTCCTGTCAAGTTCCTTTACTATTTCTTCCGCAAGTGCGGATGCCTCGGCAGTCATGCCGAGCATATGCAGGATATACAAGCGCGTTATCTTCGCATCAAGCATCTCAACCTTGTCGGATTTATAGCCAAGCGTCTGATCCGCCATAGGGAGCGCCAGCGAGAAGCGCCCGCAGGCGCAGTGCGTCATGCACACCGCCATGCTTACGAACATTTTCACACTATCTCCGCTGCCGCTCTGCAGCAGGGAAGTCACCTGCGCAGATCGATCTGAAAGTATCATATCCGCAAGCTGCGGCTGACCTATCCTGACAGCAGACTCTGCATAGATAAAGAGGTACAAAGCGATCAGCGCAGGCTGATCCTCGGGTATCACAAGAGTGGATAAATAGGATAAAGCGTCCTGCGGAAAGCCGCCCTTTTCCAGCACCTCTGCATAACCTAACTGCTCCATCGGCGATGGATCTCTGCCGATCATCCTCTGCTGCTCATAAACCTGACGGTAATACGTACCAAAGCCATAATCGTTCAGAGCTTTATAAAGCTTTACATTTCCATTATACGCAAACGTTGCCAGCATCGTAATGAAGATCAGCACCACAATTGCGATTATCACCATCAGCACCAGCATATCCGCAATGCGAACCACATCAAAACCGCTGCTTGCCATCTCAAACACCGATATCAACGCACCAAACCCGAGCGCCACTCCGAAGATGATGCCCGAGCTTTTCAGCATGGATCTGAAGCACATCAGCCAGTATCGCATTTCAAATTTCATACCAACCATCCTTTCAGCAAAACAGCTGACAAAAAAGCCCTCCTGCACTTGGCAAGAGGGCGAATATATCACGGTACCACCTCAGTTTACGGCATTTATGCCGCCTCGAACAGCTGTAACGGGCTTACCCGTGCTGCACTAATCGCAACGCTTTCGCACAGCCGCTCAGGGATGTAATTCACTTGCCGCTCTCCTGCTGCCTCACACCACACGACAGCTCTCTGAAAGGAGATCACGGGGCTACTGGATTCCCGTCAACGCTTTTTAAGATATTCTGTTAACGAAATTATAACACATATAAAAAATAATGTCAAGAGGGCGGAATATCACCGCCCCCGTAATTATCAAAGCAAGTCTGCGATATCCAGAACCAGTCTCTCAGACTTCTCCCAGCCGAGGCAGGGATCGGTGATGGACTTACCGTAGCAGCCCTCGTCCACCTTCTGAGCGCCGTCCTCGATGTAGCTCTCGATCATCAGACCCTTTACCATGCTCTTGATCTCGTTGGAATGACGCATGCTGTGCAGGATCTCCTTGGAGATGCGCACCTGCTCCAGATACTTCTTGCCGCTGTTTGCGTGATTGGTATCCACGATGCAGGCGATATTCTGCAGATTCATTGCACTGTATGCATCATACAGTGTTTTGAGATCCTCGTAATGGTAATTAGGCTGAGAATGATCATTTGCATCCTGATAACCTCGCAGAATAGCGTGTGCAAGAGGGTTGCCGTCTGTGGTTACTTCCCATCCTCTGTAGATAAAGGTGTGCTTTGCCTGTGCTGCACGGATAGCGTTCAGCATGATGGAGAGCATACCGCCTGTGGGATTCTTCATGCCAACAGGACACTCCATGCCACTTGCCGTCAGACGATGCTCCTGATCCTCAACGGAGCGTGCGCCTACCGCAACATAGCTCAGCAGATCGGAAAGATAACGGTAATTGCTGGGATACAGCATTTCATCAGCACATACGAGCTTAGTCTCCTGAATAGCACGGGCGTGCAGCTTTCTCACCTGAATAATGCCCTCGAGCATATCCTCTCCCTTTGTAGGATCGGGCTGATGCACCATGCCCTTGTAGCCCTCGCCTGTTGTACGGGGCTTGTTGGTGTATATTCTGGGGATAATGATGATCTTATCCTTAACCTGCTCCTGAAGGCGTGCAAGTCTGCCGACATAATCCATCACGGATTCCTCGTGGTCCGCAGAACAGGGACCGATGATGAGCAGGAACTTATCGCTCTTGCCTGTAAATACATCTGCGATCTCTATATCACGCTTTGCCTTAGCCTGCTTGATCTCCTCACTGAGAGGGTACATTTCCTTGACTTCCTTAGGCACAGGAAGCTTTCTGCTGAAATTCATTGACATAGTCTTATATCTCCTGTTCTTTTGATTTCAATTTCCGAGTATTAGTATAGCACTTCTTTTTTTGAGTGTCAATAACTTTTATCGCTTTAAAACATAAAATCGTTAAATTGATTTATTCCGCACACATTCAACAAATGATTTTTGTGCAAATTGCCGCCATGTAATTTCTGTAATACCAAAGCCGAAAACAAAACCGCCTCTGCTCCTCCTTCATTAGATAATTCACAAAAAAATCTTAAAATACGCATATTTCCTCTTGAAAACAGCAGCAAATGATGATATAATATTAAAGTATTATGCAAAATAAGCGGCGGATGATCCGCAGCACAGAATAAAACGAAAGAAGGAAACTATCATGGCAGATACCATGCAGGGTCTGAAAAGAACACATTACTGCGGCGAGGTGACACTCGACGCTTCCGAGGTTGTTGTAGGTGGCTTCACTCAGCGAGTAAGAGATAAGGGCAGCCTTATCTTCATCGATCTGAGAGATACAACAGGCATAGTTCAGCTCGTATTCGATGAGACTACAGAGAAGAGCGTTTTCGAAAAAGCAAAGAGCGTGCGCTCCGAGTACGTTCTTATGGCAAAGGGCAATGTACGCGCCGGTGAGAGCGTAAACAAGGATATCAAGACAGGTGATCTGGAGATCATGGTAACAGAGCTTCGCATCCTCTCCAAATCCCAGACCACTCCCTTTGAGATCGTGGATAACTGCAAGACAAACGAGGAGCTGCGCCTGAAGCACCGTTACCTCGATCTGCGCAGAAAGCCTCTGCAGGATAACCTGAAGATGCGCCACGAGGTTGCTAAGTGCGCCCGTGAATACTTCTACGAGAATCGTTTCTATGAGATCGAGACTCCTATGATGATAAAGTCCACACCCGAGGGTGCGCGTGACTACATCGTTCCCAGCCGTATCCACAACGGCAAGTTCTACGCACTTCCCCAGTCTCCTCAGATCTACAAGCAGCTGCTGATGATCTCAGGCATGGACAGATATATCCAGCTGGCACGCTGCTTCCGTGACGAGGACCTCCGTGCAGACAGACAGCCCGAGTTCACTCAGATCGGCCTTGAGATGTCCTTTGTTGACGTTGAGGATATCCTCGAGATGCTGGAGGGCTTTATCCAGCGCCTGTACAAGCAGGTACTGAATGTGGATATCCCCACACCTCTGCCCAGACTGACATACAACGAGGCTATGGAACGCTACGGCTCCGATAAGCCCGACACACGCTTCGGCATGGAGATCACAGATATCTCCGATATCGTAAAGAACTGCGGCTTTTCCGTATTCACAGACGCTATCGCAAACGGCGGCAGCGTTCGTGGTATCGTAGCTAAGGGCGCTGCAGATAAGCTGACAAGAAAAGAGATCGACAAGCAGGTTGAGTTCATTCGCGGAATCGGCGCAAAGGGTCTTGCTTATGTGCGTTGGGTGGACGATGCTCCCAACTGCTCTTTCGGTAAGTTCATGGGCGAGGGTGAGCTTGAGGCTATCCTTTCCGCTCTCGGCTGCGAAAAGGGTGACGTTGCTCTGATCGTTGCAGACAAGAACAAGGTGACTCTGCCTGTACTCGGCGCACTGAGACTGAAGCTCGGAAAGCAGCTCGACATCATCCCCGAGGGCTGGAATTTGCTCTGGATCACCGAGTTCCCCTTCTTCGAGTACGATGAGGAAAGCGGCGAGTGGCTGGCTATGCACCACCCCTTCACCATGCCTATGGATGAGTGTCTTGAATACCTCGAGACCGATAAGGAAAAGGTTCGCGCAAAGGCGTATGACCTCGTTCTGAACGGCGTTGAGCTGTCCAGCGGCTCCATCCGCATCACCGATTATGAGCTGCAGCAGAGAATGTTCGAGCTGCTGGGTCTCACAAAGGAAGAGATCGACGCTAAGTTCGGCTTCCTCGTGGATGCGTACAAGTACGGCGCACCTCCTCACGGCGGCGCAGGCATCGGTCTGGACAGACTGGCTATGCTTATGTGCGGCTGCGACTCCCTGCGTGATGTTACCGCATTCCCCAAGGTACAGAATGCGAGCGAGCTGATGAGCGAGGCACCCTCTGTTGTTGCAGAAGAACAGCTGCAGGAACTGGGAATCGCTATCATCGCAGAGGACGAAGAATAATTCTTTTCGTAGGGACACGGCTTGCCGTGTCCTTACAAATTATATCAAAGCATAAGGATGGTGTAGGAAATGGACAAACAGGAATACAAAGACACCGCCGCTATGGTGGCAAACGGAGATATGAAAGCCTTTGCCAAGCTATACGAGACCATCTACCGCGAGATGTACTACACCGCATACTACTCTCTTGACAACGAGGGTGACGCCGTGCGTATTATTACCGAAACCGTGCGCAGCGCATTCAAGGGCATAGGCAAGCTGCATTCCGAGCAGGCATTCCGTCTTTATATGATGAAAACGCTCTGCAACAAGATCAAGATATGTTTCAAGGAATACGCCGCAGAGGGCATTGAGATCCGCTATAATGAAAACAGGCTCCGCCCGAATGAGGACGGCGTGGATATCAAGCAGGAATTCAACCGACTGCCTGATACGGAAAGACTGGTGGCTGCGCTGTATATCGGCGGCAGGTTCCTCTGCGATGAGATAGCACAGTATACGGGCATTTCCACTTCCAACGTTAAAAAAAGGCTGGAATATGCTATGGATCTGCTTGAACTTGACTGACAGAAAGGAGGGGTACGCTTGACGGTATCAAAAATACATGATTATATGACGGAAAAGGTAGTGCCTGAAAGCGTGATGCCGCAAAATATCGCCGCCTGCCTTATGGACGACGATCCCGTTGTGCCTGAGCTTGACGCATTCACCTTTCTGAACAGAGTTCGTTCACTGGGCATTGGCTCTGCTGATTTCCTTTATCTGCTGAAAGGCTGCGGCGCTCCAGAGGAGGCGGTGGAAAAGATCGAAAACAACCCCGCCATGAATCTACAAACGCTGATCGTGACGCTGGAAAGCTCGGGTCTTACCTCACAGGACTACACCCGCATGCTTTACACCGCCCGTCAGATATGGGAAAAGACCCTCACCGTGCGGCTTGACAAAGCAAAAGCTGCGCCCGCAAACGAGGAAGATGATGAGGATGTATACGAAGAAACATCCCCTGTTTCTGATAAAAAAGAGTTTGTCGTCAATATCCCGACGGATACCGACGACTATGACTCCGACTACACTTCCGATGAAGAATATGAGGAAGAAACAGAGATACCCGATGAGGAATATGATCATCCCGATGAAGAGGATAACGACGTTCCCGTTTACAAGGACGTAACGCATGGCAGGATAGGCTATCAGCGCATACCGAGAGAAGAGGATCTTCCCACTAACCACAGCGGAAAGATCGTTGCCGCTTCGATAGGCGCATGCGTGCTGTTAGGTCTCGGCGTGGCTATGGATCATACAGATCTCCTCACTGCTGAAGTAAAACTGCCCGCTGCAGTAATGGCACTGGATCACACCGAGATATTCAATGATATCTACACCGCCTACACCGCAGGCAATTTCGGTGGCGAAAATGTTATTCTCCCCTCTGAAAGCAACGGCAGAGTATTCGGCGAACTGCTGATAACTCAGCCGCAGGAGCTGGGCGTCTATAACGTGGGAGACAGCGCATTCGCTGCAGCTCCGGAGCTTATAACCGTCTACACCGAAAAGGATGACAATGCCACTGTCCTCTGCGAGATATCCCCACCTGAGGGTGCAGAATTCATCGATATTGTATGCAATAAAGAGCTGCTCGCCGCAGTTTTCGCTGACGAAAACAGTGTTGGCGTTGCCGCCTATAACGACAATGGCGAAGTGCTGTATACGATACATCAGGCAGGCGTGCTTACCGATATCTGCACAAATAAGATAGGTACTATATCCTTCGGCACGGTGTTCACTCCCGATTTCTCTCAGAGCTTCACCATAGATCAGACAGAACAATATCTGCCGATAATCGCCGCAGGCGGCAAGGTGCAGACAGTGCCTGCCGACAGGATAGCCCGCACAGAGAGCGCAAATGGCTGCAGCTATGCGGTGTACGGAGAATACAGCCTTACAGACGGCTCGCTTGTCTCTGATGCGGCAGCTATCGGAGACCCTGTTTATTCCGATGCCCAAAAGTTCATGGCTGTTATGAAAGCAGACAGCGGTTATGATATCATAATCCATGGTGACAGCGAGGATGAGCCTCTGATCACCACGCATATCAACGATCTGATCGCCTGCGACATGGGTGATATCGTTGCGATCATCCCCAGTGAGGACACCGAACCTTACGACAGCGTGATAGAAGCAGAACGTGAATTTAATATTGTAGCCACCGCCGAAAGAGAACCAAACGGCTCCACTACGATATATCTGCACAGCTTTGATTTTGAAAGGATAGCAGCTGTAACGAATATCCCTGCGGCTGTCACATCCATAAAAATGGATCAGGGCATGCTTTACATCTACGATGAAAACGGCGTTGCAATGGTGCTGGATGTGAGTGATGTTCATGCGCCGAAGATACCTGAGCTTACCGCCGCAAACGGCGTAATCCACGGCGAATATGCACTCTGCAGCAACGTAACAAAGGGACTGCTGAAGCTTACACTGTACAAACTGGAAGATAATAAGGCAACTGAAGCAGGCTCCACCACAAGAGCGATCAACTCCCCCGAGGACGAGCTTGCATCCATGTGCAACGGCAACACCTTCTATATCGGTGAAGATCGTTACGCTGCCGCCTACACCTACTTTGACGGTGTTTCAGTCATCTCGGCATACGCACTGTTCGGCAGAACCAACACCTCCTATACCCTGTTTGACGACAAGAACGGCTTTACAGCAGCCGTTCCACTGGGAAACAGACTGTATCTGTTCTACGGCAGAAACGCACTGAAGATCGAATAACACAAAAGACCCGAAAAGGATACATTTCCTTCTCGGGTCTGATTGTTTCAAATCCGCATCAGAGAGCGTCCTGATGCTTTACTTCATAGTCCTTCACATATCTGTCAGCACTGGCGTAGATCTTTTCAAATGCAGCGTTATCGCTGGCGAGAACATTCTTGAAGAAGCGGTATATCTTCTTGCTGTTCGGGAGCCTTGCCACACGCTTTGCAATATATTCATGGGTGGCATACAGTTCGGGATTCTCCATAATAGCAATGCCAAAATCGATAAAGCGCTTTTCATCATGGAATTGCAGATAATTGCAGGCTGTAACGATACTGGTGTAGAAATTCGGAGAGATGATAACCTCGCCGTTGAACTCCGTATCCCCGGTAAGCAGAGCCTCAAGCTGAGGCTCGGTCAGCTTATCGATGGCAAATGCAGATTCGATCATCTCGCAGTCAGGCATAAGCTCGCATTTGTCGTGGACTTCCTTAGGCATCATATTATTGCTGAGAGTCTTTCTGCGAACAACGGAAAGCTTTCTGGAAATGATAGGGAACTGAACAGGCTTGTGATCCATACGATTTTCAAGCAGATTGCGCAGCATATCCTTCGGGAAAAGCTCCAGCGGTATCTTGACAGATGCGCTGCGGTAGCCTGTAATACCCTCATTCTCATCCTGAACAGGTGCAGCTGCTTCTGCGGAAGCCTCCTCACCCTCTGCCTGAGCAGGTGCGGCAGGCGGAATAAAAGGCACTGTGTATGTCTCATCGATGCGCTCTATAACCGCACACTTGAACGGGATATCCGCCATGGCACAGGATGCCGCACCGTGATGTCCCTTCAGCAGGACGGAATGAAGTCCCGAAACATGGTATACTATGCCCTGATATTTTCTGGATTTAACCGCCTCATCGGATATTCCACGATTTTTCGGAGTATATCCGTCAAGCGTGGTTCCGGGCATCAGGAAACAGGGACGGTATGTACGATCCTTGCCTATAGTACGGTTATGAACTGCGGTACCATGCACCTCATGCGGAATGTTATATGCGCCCCAGAAAAAGGTGCCGCTGCCGTCTGTCGGGTAGTATTCAGAGGAATATACAGTATACACGCCATCATTCAGCATCATGAATATCTCACGCAGACCCATCTCCAACGAGTCGCCGCGATTTATCTTATTCAGCGAGTTTTCCAGCACCTCAACAATATCGCTTGCCATACCCGCATAACCCGTGCAAAGGGAAACGATGCGGTCTGTCCTCTTATCGCCGTTGTTCGGGCAGGACATATTAATAACAGGCTCATTGCCGATATAGAACACCTTATTTATAGCGGAGCTGTCGCCTCTAGTCAGATTATGACCGACCCAACAGGTTCCGATGACTGCCTTGCCGCCCTTTACGGAAACAAGCAGCACATTGCCTGAACCGAGATCAACATATTCGCTTTTTATCTCAATGCCCACTGCACTGCCCCCTTACTTCTGTTCAAGATTGAGCGATATCATATCGGATATTCCGCCCAGATATTTCTTTTCAAATGCCTTTTTCGGCATATATACTACGGCGGCGCCGTCTTTATAGAAAATGTAGATCTTATCCGTCTCCACGAAATAATCGAGCGCTCTCCAGGGAACGATCTCCTGCTCGTCATATACGCAGCTCTCGCAAGCAGCAAAACCGTGCGGACTCACCACAAAGGTTAAAGTCTCATCAGCAGCAGGATCGCAGCCCGCCATCTTCTGATATTTGTTTCTTGCCACCGCATGGCATATCAGATATACCAGCAGTGTAGCTATTCCACCAACTATAACCGAGATAGGAATGAAATACAGAATATTGTCACGGGTCACACCGATGAGAAAATGCAGCGTTCCGAACACCACCAGCATGATCACTATTGCGATCAGCCAAAGCACTTTTATGAGACGTATATTCATCATCATAATAAATGCAGCGGCGGTCTCGTTCTCATCAATAACTCCCTCACCCACATAAGCATCCGAGCCAATGGGAGACTCTATATACATATACTTCATGGGCAGTATCCTGTTCTCATGATAATATGCAAAGCTCTCGCTCCTGCACGCGCTCTCGATTATAGCAATAGCACGGAAATAATCCTCCCTGATCTTAAAGCAGGACTTCGGGAGCTTATATGTATTCTTTACCGTATTGAATATCAGCGCCTTTTTATCCTCATGCACGCTCTTCAGCATGCCCCAGTCATAGATAACCGGACGAACCGCACCGAAGGG
>JAZKZL010000039.1:0-4167 GCA_045612645.1 Oscillospiraceae bacterium | reverse complement strand
CTGAAAGCTGTTGAGAGCCTCGGCTGCGTTTCGGTGATCTGCTCCGATAAGACAGGTACATTAACACAGAATAAGATGACGGTACGCGATATCACCATTCCCTGCAGTGAAGCGGCAAACGAGCTTCGGGTGGCTATGGCGCTGTGCAACGATGCTGCAAAGTCGGGTGATATATGGCTCGGAGATCCTACCGAGACCGCACTTTCCGATTACATTACCGAATGCGAATACAGCCGTATAAGAAACGAAGATCCCCGTATTGATGAGCTACCCTTTGACAGCGACAGAAAGCTCATGACGACCGTTCATAATATAAACGGTGAGCGCACAGCATACACGAAGGGCGCAATAGATGTGCTTATGCCAAGAATGAAGTATGTTCTTGATACAGACGGCGTGCGTGATATCACTGAAAGTGACCTTGAAGAGATCAGAAGTGCAAACCTTTCTTACTCAGAAAACGGAATGAGAGTGCTTGCATTTGCAAAGAAGATCCTCACAAGCGATAAGCCTGTCACCATTGCGGACGAATCGGACTACATCTATATCGGGCTTTCCGCAATGACCGATCCGCCAAGAGAGGAAAGTAAAGCGGCGGTTGCGGAATGCATTACGGCAGGTATCAAGCCTGTAATGATCACAGGTGACCATAAGCTTACAGCCGTTGCTATCGCCAAGGAGATCGGCATTTTCAAGGATGGCGACAAATGTCTTGACGGTACGGAGCTTGATAATATTTCTGATGAAGAACTGTCTGAACAGCTTGAACAGATCTCCGTATATGCAAGAGTTTCACCCGTTCACAAGATCAGAATAGTTGATCTGTGGCAGAAAAAGAGCAAGGTAGTCGCTATGACGGGCGATGGTGTAAATGACGCACCTGCGCTAAAAAAGGCGGATATCGGCGTTGCAATGGGCATAACAGGCACAGAGGTGTCAAAGGACGCCGCATCTATGATCTTGGCGGATGATAACTTCGCTACTATCGTAAAGGCTGTTTCCAACGGACGTTCTATTTATAATAATATCAAGAATGCAATAAAGTTCCTGCTTGCAGGAAACACGGCGGCGATCATCGTTGTGCTTATAACAACATTTCTTGATCTTCCGCTCCCTTTTACTCCTGTTCATCTTCTGTTCATAAATCTTCTTACAGACTCACTTCCTGCGCTTGCGCTTTGTATGGAGCCTAAGCAGAAGAATATTATGAAAGAAAAGCCCCGTCCCTCGGATGAGTCGATCCTCAACAAGGAAACGGGCGTTTACATTATCGTTCACAGCATTATGATAGCTGCTTGTGTTATGATAGCTTTCATGATAGGTCATCAGGTTTCGGGAACACTCGCAAGCACGATGGCTTTCGCCACACTCTGCCTTGCTCGCCTGTTTGAGGGATTTGACAGCAGGGGAAAGCACTCCCTTTTCAGCCTCGGTGTTACGACAAACAACTATTCGATCGGCGCTTTTGCCGCAGGTGTATTATTCCTTGTGATAGCGCTGTTTGTAACACCTCTCCACGGCTTTATGGATATTGATGGTGCGCTTACAGCAACTAACATTATTCAGATCGCGGCACTCGCTGTTGTACCTTTTGCTGTAACTCAGCTGTTAAGAGTCGTAAAGGAAGCGTTTTACAAAAAGTAACCGCAATTGTTCAGAGATACAACGTAAATTAACAGCACAGTCAGAATGTAGAATCAAAGGAACTATATTTTATGTGTTCAATTTTGGATTTTTGATACCAGATGACGGCTCATCCTCTGTTGTTTATTGCAGAGGTGTTGACTTTCGGCGTGATTCTCGAAAAGGCTGCTGTGGTGAAATGTTTAAAATAGCAGTAAAGCATAATATGTAATAGAATCGAGGCTGTGCAGTTTTTGCACAGCCTTTTGCTATGTTTTAATCTATACCCCTTAAAATAACTTCACCCAAATCTCCTGCTGAGCAAGCGGCTTGCAGACACGTCCGTCCTTGTCGGGAATACCGTAGCGTTTGGCGATTATCTCACGCTCATGTTCGTCCAGCTCCTCCTCAATGAAGCGGTACAGCTTCTCGGAGTTTATGTTCCTTCCAGCATATTTTCGGAATACAGACCGCAGGCGTGAAAATAAAGACAGGTATTTTTCTGTTTGGATTAACTTTCGCAAGAAAATCCATTAATGGTTTTGCAGGTTCTGAATGATATGTGGGTGTTCCTAAAATTAAGCTATTTCGATTTTATCGTTACGGCTTCACCGCCACCTTGATAACTCCATCCAACCTATTCTCGAAAAGCTCATAAGCCGTTTCGATATCAGACAGGGAATAGGTATGAGTGATAAGCGGCGTGGTGTCTATCTTGCCATTTTCGATAAGTCGGAGTATCTCCTCGCAGTCACAGCCGTCAACACCGCCCGTCTTGAATATCAGATTCTTGCCGAACATATCAGGGAGCGGCAAGATCTGCGGTTTGTCGTACAGTGCAACTACCGTCACTATGGCGTTAGGACGAGCGCACTCCCACGCAAGACGGAATGTATCCTCGCTTCCTGCGACTTCAAGCACCACATCAGCACCGCTGTGGTCGGAGTTTTCGCTTACGAAATCTACCACATTTTCGGGAGAAACCGTCAGCACCTCGGGATAATGCTGGTTTACGAATTTGATTCTGTCCTCGTCCTGTTCGCAGACGATGATGCGCTTCGGCTTTTTCAGCATTACGCACAGCAGAGTGCATAATCCCGTAGGACCAGCACCGATTATCAGCACTGTATCTTCTTCGGTGATTTTGGAGATTCGAGCCGCCCAGAATCCTGTTGCAAGTACATCTCCCACAAGCAGAGCCTGCTCATCACTGACGGAATCGGGAATCTTATTCAGACCCTGCTGTGCAAGCGGCACTCTGACGTATTCCGACTGACCTCCGTCAATGCGACATCCAAGCGCCCATCCGCCATTCGGATCGGTGCAGTTGTTGACAAAGCCTTTCCTACAGAAGAAGCACTCGCCGCAAAAGGTCTCCACATTAACAGTTACCCTGTCGCCGACCTTTACGGAAGTCACCGCAGAGCCGACCTCCTCCACAACTCCCACCGTCTCATGACCGACAGTTATTCCCTTGACAGCACGCGGTACAGAGCCGTGCTTTATGTGCAGGTCACTGGAGCAGATACTCGCAAGCGTTACCCTGACGATAGCATCGGTATCGCTTATGAGCGTTGGTTTCGGTTTTTCGATAAGCTGAAAATCGCCTTTGTCTATGTATGTGTATGCAAGCATTGTGTTACCTCTATTTTTATGATATGTCTATTGTATCATATTTCCGCGGAAATTCCAAGTATATAATTCAGAAGAAACACATATTTAGAAAGGATACATATTGGTTTGTATTCAATGATGTTATTATTCAAACCTTGCCCTCAGCTTCTCCAGTGCACGTTTCTCAATCCTCGAGATATACGACCGCGATATTCCCAGCTCCTTAGCAATTTCCCGTTGAGCTATCGGCTTACAGACATGTCCGTCCTTATCGGGAATACCATATCGTTTGGCGATGATCTCACGCTCACGGTCGTCAAGCTCCTCTTCGATGAAGCGGTGCAGCTTCTCAGAGTTTATTTTCAGAATGACATCCTCCTCCACGTTGATGTCGGAGCTGCAGATATCTGCCAGAGTGAGTGCGTTGCCTTCTGAGTCCGAGTCTATCGGATCGCTGATGGACACCTCTGTCAGCTGGTGCTTGATCTTGCGGAAATACATCTTGATCTGATTAGCAATAGTTATGCTGAGGAAACATCGTCAGAATACGACGGAGTACCAAAATTCCGCATAACAAAGCGGTTTGTACAGTACAAATATCCCGAGGATACTGAGCTTGCAGGGAATAGCCTCGGTGAGATTGAGCAGCTTCCATTGAATATGCAGCTCAGGTACTATCGTCTGCGTGCGAAGATGATGATAGACGAGGCAGCAGCTCGCACCCACATCGACCGCTGTACGCTTATCAATTACGAGCAGGGGAGGACTAAGCAGATGAAGCAGCGGATAGTCGAGCGACTGAAAATCTATAAATAGAACACGGGAGCAGATATAGGCTGTTCCCGTGTTCTATGTTAATTATCTTGACTATTTTTTATATAGATGATATAATGTAATAAAGTTTGGATGTTGAATTAAAACCTGCCTGAT
>JAZKZL010000038.1:0-1763 GCA_045612645.1 Oscillospiraceae bacterium | reverse complement strand
AGGTAGCATAGCTGTTAATGATAGAACCCCTTCAACTGAGCCGTTCAGTGCTATAGCAGTTGTTAACAAAATGAGAATCGCACTGCCAAAGAATATTATTGAGCGGTATGTGTTGAGCGGTTTACATGTAACGAATAGGTTTATAAGTCCTGCAAAAGTTAATACGTAAATACCCATTGTATTGTAAAGATTGTAAAGTTCGTCGTTTCCTTGTGGGGAAATTATACGGAATATTTCTACAACTAAAACGCTTAACAACATTAAAATTGCGCTAGGCAATGATTTTTTTATTATGTAACTTATGAAACTGCCTTCAACACGGGAATCGTTAGGTTGGAAAGATAGGAAGAGTGAAGGTATACCTATGATTAAAACTTCAAACATAATCATATTTGAGAGTTTATAGGGGTATGCGTTCATATATGGTAAACAAAGTGTAAGAATGCTCATCAACATTGTAAACAGCGTTTTCATTAAAAATAATGATGCCGAACTTTGTACGTTGTTTATAACTCTACGACCTTCGTAAACGACTTTGGGCATTGAATTGAAATTGTTATCTAATAAAACAAGGTGAGAAACGTTTCTTGCGGCGTCACTACCAGACGCTACTGTAATTGCACAATCTGATTCTTTTAGTGCTAAAATATCGTTTACACCATCGCCCGTCATTGCTGTAACGTGTCCTTCAGATTTTAAGGCTTTTACTAAAATTGCTTTTTGTTCTGGTGAAACTCTGCCGAACACGGTGTATTTTTCCGCAGCGGCAGGAATGTCCTCATCGGCAAGTGCGGAGCAGTCCACGCTGTTCTGTGCGCCGATGAGTCCTGCACGCTTAGCCACGCCCGAAACGGTGAGCGGGTCATCGCCCGAGATTATCCTGATATCCACACCCTGTTCGGAGAAGTATCTCAGCGTATCGGGCGCAGAGGCTCTCAGCACGTCTGAAAGCACTATCAGCGCCTTAGGCGAGATATCCGAGGGCAGAGCGTCAGCGCAGATGTCACGGCTGTGTGCAAGCAACAGCACACGCTTTCCCTCGGCGGTGAGAGGACTCACCCTGCCGCTTATCTCGGCATACGCCTTTCCGAGAACTATATCGGGCGCACCGAGTATCACCGTGCCGAAACCGTCAAAATGCGCGCTGCTCCACTTGCGTGCGGCGGAGAATTCCACCTTAGAGGTGCATTTCATATCCGTGCTTTCGCAGTATTTCTCCTTTATCGCGGCAAAGGTGGGGTTTATATCGGAAATGGCAGAGGTCAGGGCGCTCAGCGCCGCGGAGCTGTCAAAGCTCTCGTCAAGCGGAATAAGCTGCTCTGCCTGCATCCTGCCCTCGGTGAGAGTTCCTGTTTTGTCCAGGCAGAGAACATCCACACGGGCGAGGTTCTCTATGCAGTAAAGATCCCTGCAAAGGGTGTTCTTTGCCGAGAGCCGCACCGAACTTACCGCCAACGCAATGCAGGTAAGCAGCACAAGCCCCTCGGGTATCATGCCGATGAGCGCAGCCACAGTGCTGACGATGCCCACGGAAAGCTCCTGTCCCGTTACGAATATCGCCTTGAAGAAAAGCACCAGAGCAAACGGCACTATGCACACCGAAACAAAGCTTATCACCTCGTTTATGGACTGCATCATCTCGGAGCGCGGCTTTTTCTCATATTTCACGTCCCTTGTGAGCCTGTTTGCGTAGGATGCCGCTCCCACCGCCGTGACCTGCGCCGCTCCGCTGCCCGAAACGATAAAGCTGCCCGAAAGCAGGC
>JAZKZL010000037.1:0-6544 GCA_045612645.1 Oscillospiraceae bacterium | reverse complement strand
GCTCATTATCGGGCATACCATTCTCGTCGAAAACAGCATTGTAAGCATTATCAAAATCGCTCTCGGAAATACCGAGCTGCTTCAGACTATCGTTGATCTGCGGGAGATCCATCTCCTTTGCGCATTTCAGGCAAAGTCCCTCGCTCTTGCGCTCGCCTGCAGTTACGGAAGTTATGAACATCACTGCGGGACGTTTCTTACATCTTGTACACATCATCATAATATATAGATCACCTTTTCTGTTATCAGCTGATAAAATTCAGGAACTCAAAATCATAGAAGAAACTAAACACCATTGTGCTGTCGATCACAGCGTTGTTGAAGAAAATAACATTGCCGCCGCTGAGTACGACTATAACACGCACAAGCAGGCAGATAACACACACGGTAAGAAGACCTTGTATCAATCCCAGTGCGCCACCGCACACAACATTCAGACCGCCTATCAGCGGTATCTTGTTTACAAATTTCAAAGCCTTGGCAATGAGGTTCAGAATGATCACCACACCGAAGAAAATGATTGCAAACACCATAGTCTGCACTGCTACAGTAAAGCACGGCTCAACTATTCCACCCACTACTGCGTCTCTTGCATTAACAGGAGCATTCAGCATGATAAGTATGACAGATCTCATTGGGGCATCGCTGCCCTGTCTTATTTCCTTCGCCATATTTCCAAAGAACATAGGCACCGCCTCGCCTACACTGTCAGTGAAAGTGATAAAGCTGCGATAAAACTCGCTGTTCTGCATATTTACGGCGATCACCTGTGCCACTATCATCTGTCCCAGACCATAGCGATCAATATCGGTCATGGTGAACTCAGCAGTCTTGCCGTTCATATCGGAATAATCCATATCGGAGAAAACGCCGAATTTTGTCAGATCAAGCTCTGATATTCCTGTTTCGCTGAGATCAACAGAACCTAACTCTAACAGCGTCTTATTTGTTCCCGAATAATCAAGCTGGATATCCTCGACAGAAACACCATTCACACGAACAACGCTGTAATCAAGATCCTGAACGCCATCCATCACCATCTTTTCCATAACATCATCAATGGCGATATTCACAGTTTTGTTGAGAGGCTCTTCAACGAAACTTTCGTATATCCTATCGGTGACAGGCTCACTGAGCATCATAGCGCAGATGAAAGCAACCACTACCGCGGCAAGACTCACTACAGCGCTTGCAAAGCCTCTTTTCAGACCCGAAAACAGCATACCTATCAATATGGCAGCTACTGCAAGGTCATATAATAACGCAAACTGGGTTCCCATAGTTCTCCTTTCGTATGCTTTACAGAGCTATCCTCTGCACCTCATTGTAGCCGAGGAGATAAGCATACCCGTTCATTACGATAACATCAGAATAAACATCATCCAGCTCATAGGACTTTAACGGCTGAAGTGAGCTGTTGTAGGAGCTAAGCATTGCCCCTGATAGCACATAGCATATTCCGTTATCTTCACATACACTTGTTAATTTATCTATATATAGTTCATTCGGAGCGGAAAGATCTTTTCCGTATACCGAAAGCACATCGCCGCTGGAACCATCATCACTGAATACAATGGTACGCAGCTTATCCCACTGCGGAATATCAGAAATACTTCTTGCAAAGCCGCTCGACGCAAGCTGCTCGCCTGTTTCGGCAGAGTAAAGCATACAGCCGTTTCCTGTAACAACGAAAACGCCGTCATCACAGCACTTCATATCGTAGGAGATATCGCTGCCCGCCAGAACACGCCATATCTCAGATTCAGCATTATCAAGATCAAAACGGTACAGATACAGCCTGAGATCTCCGCCCTGAGAGCCGAGCGCAGTTACATAAATGCTCTCGTCATTCTCGGAGAAGCACACCTGCATGATCTTATAATCGGGAGATGCCCAGCGGAATATCTGCTTACCTTCGCTGTTAAACACATAGAGATAGTTGGAATATCTCGTGGATGTAGTGACTACAGCACAGCGTTCATCGTTGCCTATCTCAGAAAAAACTATGCTGTCATCCATTGTGTTGGTGTAGACAAGCTCGGTGCGGGAATAGAAATTCATCTCCTTGCCGTTCTTATCATATACAACTATGCGCTTATCATTGGAATCAGCCACAGGATTCTGGAAACCATGCTGGATATCCGTTATCAGCGCACCCTCGTTGTTATATGTATAGATATATGTATCAGTCAGCAGATAGAAATTCTCGCCCAGTTCGTCAAGCACATAGCCTGCGCTGCCCGGAAGCTCTACAGGGAAACCGCCTGTTCCCACATCGAGTGCGGCGTCCTTTAACGGAGCAATTATCTTGCCCCAGTTCATTATAACAAAGATCATGGTAAGAGCGATAAGAACTATCACTGCAAGCCTGAACACAAACTTCTGGCGCGACCTCTTTTTACGGAATTTATTGATATCATTGCGCTTATCGGCTGCAGATGTCCTTTCAGTTGACCGAATGGGCTTATCGGAGGCTTTTTCGTTCTTTTCCGAAAGTCGCTTCTCCGTCTTTGCTGTCAGCTTTTTTCTGCGCTCCATGAGCTTTTTTTCTTTTCTTTTATCCATCCCCATATTTCACCATCCTTGTGAATATATCTGTCAATAAAACACCTTATTAAGATAAAGACCACCGGGCGGCAGAGTGATGCCGCTCAGCGCACGGTCGCCCGTTTCAAGTGCGTTCAGTATATCCTGCTCGGTACGTCTGCCCTCGCTTATGTAGAGCAGCGTGCCCGTTACTATCCTCACCATGTTGTAAAGGAAGCCGTTGCCGCTGATACGTACCTCGCACTGACCGTCCCTTTCGGTCACTGTTATGTCATATATAGTTCTAACTGTAGACTTCATGCGTGCCTTTCCCTCGGCACGGCAGAAGCCGCCGAAATCATGCTCTCCTATAAGATGCTTTGCCGCTTTGTTCATTGCCTCGATATCCAGCTTATACGGATAGTGGAAAGCAAGATCCTGCATGAAGACATCACGCTGCGGCTTATTGTTTATGATATACACATATTCCTTGCCCTTGGCGCAGTATCGTGCGTGGAAGTCATCATCCGTTTCCTCACATGAAAGCACCGCGATATCGGGCGGGAGCAGTGTATTCATACCCTTCACAAAGCCCTCACAGGGGATACGGTTATCGATATGCACGTTGAAGCAGAACTCCCGTGCGTGCACACCCGTATCCGTTCTGGAACAGCCATATATCGTAGGAGCAGGTATCTTCAGCAGTTTTCCTATCGCCTTTTCAACAGTTTCCTGTATAGAAGAAGCGTTATCCTGCCGCTGGAATCCGTGATATTTTGCTCCGTTGTATGCGATAAATACTTTCAGATTTCTCATTACATCTCCGTCATAAGATCAAGGAAGTATCGGGAAACAATTAATCACGATAACTCCCGCAAGCAGCATGAGCATAAACATGATCGCAATATAATCCCTCGGTGCTGTCTTAAGCTGTCTGAGTCTCGTTCTTCCCTCTCCGCCACGATAGCAACGGCACTCCATTGCTGTTGCAAGCTCGCTTGCACGCTTGAATGCGGAAACGAACAGTGGAATCAGCACGGGAACAAGAGCCTTTGCCTTTTTTATTAATCCGCCGCTGTCAAGCTCCGCCCCCCTTGCCTTTTGAGCTGCCATGATCTTGTCTGTCTCCTCCACGAGAGTCGGGATGAAGCGCAGTGCGATTGTCATCATCATGGAAAGCTCATGCACGGGGAACTTCAATTTCTTCAGAGGCGAGAGCAGGCGCTCGATAGCATCTGTCAGCATGATAGGCGAAGTGGTGTAGGTCAGCAGCGACATTCCGACGATGAGCGAAATAACTCGTATCAGCATAAAGCTAGCCATACGGATACCCTCAGGATAGATGGATATCACCCACCACTGGAAAAGCGGAGTTTCACCCTTAATAAACAAGAGATTGAGCAAGCCTGTAAATATCATGAGCGGAAGAATAGGCTTTATGCTCTTGATTATCATTATTAGCTTTATGCCCGATATTATATAGCAGAATACCATGAACAGAACTCCCAGCAGAAGTCCTGTATAGCTCTGCGCTGCGAATATTATCACAAGATACAGAATATCAAGCAATATCTTCACACGGCTGTCAAGCCGATGTATGACAGAATTTCCCGGGAAATACTGTCCGATGGTTATATCCTTTATCATTTGTTCTGTCCTTTGATAAGCGGCAGCAGACGCTCAGCTGCCCTTTCTGTAGTATATATATCGTTTCCGATATCCGTTCCCATATCCCGAAGCAGATGCGACATTCTTGTTACCTGCGGAACATCGAGACCTATCCTTGCTAGCTCATCCGTGCGTTCAAATACCCTGTCGGTATCATCATAGCAGAACAGCTTTGCCTTGTTCATCACAAGCACCTTTGATGCGTAGCGCACGATATCCTCCATAGAATGAGAAACGAGAAGTATCGTCTTGCCTGAACGCTTGTGATATTCCTTGATACGATTGAGTATCTTTTCCCTGCCCTTGGGATCAAGACCTGCGGCAGGTTCGTCTAAGATAAGCACCTGCGGATCCATTGCGAGAACACCCGCAAGAGCAACTCTGCGCTGCTGTCCGCCCGAAAGCTCAAAAGGAGAGCGGTCAAGAAGATGCAGGATATCCATGCTCTCTGCCGCGTCATGCACACGTTTTTTGATATCCTCATCGGAAAGACCCATGTTCTTCGGGCCGTAGGCTATATCCTTTGCAACGGTCTCCTCAAACAGCTGATGCTCGGAGTACTGGAACACAAGTCCTACCTTGAAGCGTATATCACGGATATTCACGCTCTTGTCCCAGATACTGATGCCATCCAACAGCACCTCGCCTGAGGTCGGCTTTACAAGACCGTTCAAGTGTTGGATAAGTGTGGATTTTCCGCTGCCCGTGTGACCGATTATGCCCACGAACTCGCCTTTTTCAATATTGACATTGACATTATCAACGGCAGTCTTTTCAAAGGGAGTGCCAACGCTGTATTTATATGTGAGATCACGGACGGTTATTATTCCGCCCTCTGTCGGCTCTTCGGTATCTATGTGCTTTACGCCCGTAAGATCGACCTTTGCGCCCTTTGTGAGTGCTGAGATCGCCTCTGCGCATTCCTGTTCATAGATAAGCTCGTTTGAAATATCCACGCCCTCATCACGCAGCATATATGCAAGCTCGGTTACCTGAGGAACATCAAGACCTACAGCCTTAAGCTCCTGCATACGGGAGAATATCTTTTTCGGAACATCGTCCATGATTATCCTGCCCTTATCCATGACCACAACACGATCTGCCTGTGCAGCCTCATCCATATAGTGAGTGATAAGAACTACTGTTATGCCCTTATCCTTATTGAGATGCTTAATGGTCTTCATGATCTCACGCCTGCCCTTTGGATCAAGCATGGCGGTAGGCTCGTCCATTACGATGCAGCGCGGCTGCATGGCAATGATGCCTGCAATGGCGATACGCTGTTTCTGACCGCCCGAAAGCTGATGCGGTGCATGCTCACGAAACTCATACATATCCACCTGTTTCAGGGCATAGTCCACCCTCTCGCGGATCTCCTCAGGGGGAACTCCGAGATTCTCGGGCGCGAAAGCCACGTCCTCCTCTACGATAGTCGCAACAAGCTGATTATCGGGATTCTGGAACACCATGCCCACTGTCTGACGCACATCGAACAGCCGCTCCTCGTCAGCGGTGTCTATGCCGTCAACAGTGACCGTTCCCTCTGTGGGGACAAGTATCGCATTGAACAGCTTTGCAAGGGTGGATTTACCGCAGCCGTTATGCCCGAGAACAGCAAGAAACTGCCCCTCGGGAACGGTAAGGTCTATCCTTTTCAGAACGCTGTTGCGCTCTATCTCGTTGCCCTCTTCATCACGGGTGATGTAATCAAAGCTGAGGTTGTCTACTTCAATAATGTTCAAATCTATATCCTCTTTATCAAACTATTAAAGGAATTTAACGATAGCTGTACTTCCGCATGGCAGCGGCATTCCTGTCTGCTGAACAGGAAGTCCTATCTCCTCGGAGATTATCTCGATATCAAATCGTTTTCCGACTGTCTGCTGCAGAAGATAGCTCATGACAGATGCGGAAAGTCCTGTGGTGTAGCTGTTGAGCAGGATAAACAGCGGCTTATCGGAAAGAAGCTGTGTTATCATCACCATCAGGTCGTAGATATTATCCTCTAAGCGCCACATCTCGCCGTTTGTGCCTCTGCCGTAGCTGGGCGGATCGAGGATGATGCCGTCATAGCGTGTGCCACGGCGTATCTCTCTGCCGATGAACTTCACTGCATCGTCAACTATCCAGCGGATAGGCTTATCGGAGAGACCCGATAACTTTGCGTTAGTTCTCGCCCAGTCCACCATGCCCTTGACAGCGTCGCAGTGGCAAACAGATGCTCCCGCCTTTGCGCAGGCGAGAGTTGCGCCGCCTGTGTAGGCAAAGAGATTGAGCACGTTTATGGGACGGTTGGCACTTTTTATCTCGTTCATGCAGTAATCCCAGTTGACAGCCTGCTCGGGGAAAA
>JAZKZL010000036.1:0-3572 GCA_045612645.1 Oscillospiraceae bacterium | reverse complement strand
CGTGGATTTCGGCGAGGCTACGGAAGTGTTCACCGCAAAGGTCAAGGGCAGCGGACGTATCGAGATACGCCTGGACAGCATGAGCAACCCCGCCGCTGCGGCTATCGAGTTCAGCAGCTCCGACTACACGGGCGTTTATTCGCAGCTTGACGAAAGCATCGCAGGCGTTCATGATATGTATATCATGATATCTCATAAGGATATCTGCCTTGGAAGTTGGCAGTTTATCTGATATATTTTCATCGGGGGCCCGGGAATATTTCCCGGGTTTTCCGTTTTGTCTTGCATTTTTATCCATTCGGTGATATAATTAAATTAGAATTTGACGGAGCGTTTGATTGTAAGGGCGAACACTGTTTGCCCGTTATATGCGATCTCGTTTTGTCGGGCGGACGATGTTCGCCCCTACGGAAAAATGTGCATTTTAAAAGGAGTTTGCACGAATCGACAGCAAGCTGTCGACTCTGTGTAAGCAGCGTAGCTGCGTCACTGGTAAATTCCAATTTCATGAAAGGAACTATATTATGCAGTATGTAGTAACCAACGCACAGATGAGGCTCGCTGAGGAGATAAGCGACCGCGAGAGCCTTTCATATATCCGACTTATGGAGAATGCGGGCATCGCCTGCGCCGAGGAGATAATGCAGCTTGCGCCAAAGGGCTGCTACATCACTATCCTCTGCGGCAGCGGAAACAACGGCGGCGACGGCTTTGTTATATCCTCCGTGCTTGCTTCCCACGGCATATCCTCTGCTGTTATACTGGTCAATGGTCAGCCGCAGACGGATTGCGCAAAGCTCCATTTCAGCAGGCTTTTCGACGCCAAGATACTTGACTGGGAGCTGCACCGTGAGGCTTGCTGCGATCAGATAGTGCGCTCCGATGTGGTGGTGGACTGCATATACGGCACGGGATTCCACGGCACTCTGCCCGAAAACGCCGCAGGTGCGATACGCTTTGCAAACAACTGCCCCATTCGTGTGGCGGTGGATGTTCCCAGCGGCGTGAACTCCGACACGGGCGAGATGGACAAGGCTTGCTTCAGGGCCACTCACACCCTTATCATAGGTGCGATAAAAAAAGGACTGCTCTCGCTGCCCTGCAACGACCGCATCGGCATCACGAAGCTGCTGGATATCGGCATAGATGAATTCTGCTTTGGCGACGATGTCGTTGCCGCAATTACGGACGATACTTTCCGCCGACCATTCCCCGCAAGACTGCGCTCCTCCCACAAGGGCAGCTACGGCAAGCTGCTGAATATCGCAGGCTCGCTTAACTATAACGGCGCTGCGGCTATGTCCACAAAGGCTGCGCTGCGCACGGGCGTGGGACTCTCCATCCTCGCTGCGCCTAAGACCGTGGTGCAGATGCTTGCGCCCTCCATCCACGAGACCACCTACAGACCTCTCCCCGAGGATGAAAACGGCTTCATCGCCGAAAACGCCGCAGAATTTATTGATATCAGCGGCGCTACCGCTATCACCATCGGCTGCGGCATGGGAAACAGCTCGGCAACGCAGAAAATGGTGGAATATGTGATAAGAAATGCAGATGTTCCTATCATAATCGACGCGGATGGCATAAATTCCATTTCCCGTAATATAGATATACTGAAGGAACGGACGAGCGAGCTTATCCTCACGCCGCATGTGATGGAATTCAGCAGGATAAGCGGGCTTTCAGCGGAGGAGATACAGGCCGACCGCATAACCGCCGCAACGGAGTTTGCGAAGAAGCACGGAGTCACTGTTGTGCTGAAGGGCGCAAACACCGTTATAGCATCCCATAACGGCGAAACTTATGTGAACATCTGCGGCAACTCGGGACTTGCCAAGGGCGGCAGCGGCGATGTGCTTACGGGCATCATCGGTGCGATGGTCGCTCAGGGGATCGCTCCCGCAAAAGCGGCTGCCTGCGGCGTTTACTGCCACGCACTTGCATCGGATATCCTTGCGGAGACAATGCCGCTTGAAAGCATGCTCCCCTGCGATATCATCGACACTCTGCCTGAAGTATTCCGTTCCTAATACAAGGGGCGAAAAAAGCCCCGCAGAAAACGGAGGCTTTATGAAAATAACGAGATACTTTCTTCTCGCAGCGCCGATACTTCTTTGCGGCTGCGACACCGCAGAGCTTATCGGCAGACCTGCGCCCGATCTTGACAGGAATTATTCCGTCACCGCTGAGATAGACTACGGCAGCAACAGCGCCGTGGCAGACATCACCCGAAACGCCGAGGACAACTGGAGCGTGAGCTTTACCGAGCCTGCATTCCTGATGGGCGTGGAGCTTTCCCTGACCGATGACGGCGTTACCGCTTCTCTCGGGGATATCAGAGTGACAGCAGACAGCAATGATGTCTACACGCTGATGCCCGATATCATCACAGAGGTGCTTGACTCCCTGCCCGATGTGACATCCGAAAACATCAGCGAAAACGAGGGCGTCTACACGCTGAACACCTCCTATGGCGGTGATCGTGCCGTAGTTACATCCGACAGCAGCGGCGGTCTGCTGACGCTGAAATGCCCTGCACAGCAACTGAGCGTGAGGTTTTCCGATCAGCAGGATATCGCAGCTGTCGATACCACCGAAACCGATGAAACGTTTGAATTCATCATCGAAGAATGACGCAAAAAGACCTGAGATCTTCTCTCAGGTCTTTCGTATTTTCGTTAAACAGCCATATCAAGCGCTGCACCCTTCTGCTTTGCGGGATCATCCATACCAACAGCGAATTTCTCTGCCTGATCACCGCCGCGCTTTATCATAGTTCTGGTAGTGCCGCCCGAGATATAGACCTTGCCGCACTCCTCGCAGATGCCTGTGTGCAGCGTAACGCTCTGGGAGACGATCTCGTCTCCGTCACGCTTTGCCTTTGCCTGATTGCGCACGACATGCTCCTGCTCGTGGCCTCTCACCTGCGCCGCAGCAGCCTTAGGATCGATCTTCGTGGGAGTCTGGAATGAAACTCCCGAATCATCCGAGCCATCCTGATACTTTCTGTTTTCGCAGGTCTTGCACTCATAGCTATCGAAACGGCGCTTTTTATCCGCTTCCTCATCCACGCCGTTTACAAGGCTGTTGCCCTTTTTGGAGCCATCCTGCGCAGCTTCGGGCTTGCGGACATCCTCTGCCCTGCGCATATTGCCGATATAAGCGTTCATGCCTGCAAGCACTCCGCTCATACCCATGCCGATGGGATCGATCATAAAAAGCACTCCTTTCGTTGTTTTCTTTACTTAGTATAGCATATCTTTACGGAAAAATCAAGGGGATATCAGTATTTTCTGAAGGTTATCACGGGACGCACGCCGTGGTATAAATGTCCATCACCCCCATAGAAAGAGCCTCCCGAATGTGAATAATACGGCTTGTGAGGCGCTTCGTTGTCAAGCCACCAGATACTGTCAATGTATGTCAGATAGTGCGCCGTGGATGTCGCATACGCAGTAGGCTCGGCAACCCAAAAGCCTTCTGATATATAATTATAATCATCCAGGCACGGTATGCGGATAAGATCGGTATTCATAACTTCACTTGCCGCCGTTCCGCTGATAACACGAGGA
>JAZKZL010000035.1:0-4217 GCA_045612645.1 Oscillospiraceae bacterium | reverse complement strand
CAACGGGTGCAGTGAGGTTGCGTGGCTGTTTCCGGAGGAAACGGGATTTTATCAGCCAATCATTGTTGCGAGGAAATGAATCAAGCCGCACCCATAAAAACGAGTGCGGCTTTTGTTTACGGTATTGAGTTTTTGAGAGATATATAGTATAATAAATGAGAGCGTATCGGGTGATAGCTCTTTAAATATGGGTGGGCACCTACCAACAGTCAGGCCAAATATATTTCAGGAGGAACAGTTATGTTCGTTTATCTTTGGCCGATTATGCTGGTCATATTATCAAATGTTGTCTATCAGATATGTGCAAAAAGTGTACCGGATAGTGTAAATCCATTCGCATCACTTACGATCACCTATATAATAGGTGCTGTGTGTTCTGCTGTGCTGTTCTTTATAACAAGCAAACAGTTAAACTTTGCAAAAGAGCTTGCAAGTATGAATTGGGCTCCGTACATATTGGGGATAGTTGTTGTAGGACTTGAAGCAGGCTTCATATATGCCTATAAAGCAGGATGGCAGGTAAGCACGGCTTCTGTTGTTCAAAGTTCGGTTTTGTCGATCATATTGATCTTTGTAGGATATTTGCTTTATAATGAGGCGTTAAACTGTAATAAGATCATAGGGATATTATTTTGTTTGGTTGGGCTGGTATTTATAAATCTGAAATAAGCAAATATATTCCGTTTTATCAAACACCATATATCAATCCGCACCCGTAAAAAACGAGTGCGGCTTTCCTTTATAGCTTCAGCGGAAATAAAGTCAGGCACACGGATGATTCTGTGTGCCTGTTATGATTTATTTCTGTTTCCAGTCTGCGTCGGATTCCCACTGACATTCGGTAACGACCATGTCGGTAAAGGTCGCCTTGTAGGAGCCTGTTGTGGGGCTGCAGGCGTAAATACCGAATGTGATAGTGTCCGCACCGTTGAACATATGGAAGATTCGCATCTGTCTGAAATCCTTTCCGTCCTCGCTGCATTCGATGTAGAAATCGCTGCCGCGGCGGCTGAAGCGATACCACATACTCTTGATCTCAGAGGAAATATCGGTTGTTGCCCAGTCGGAGTAGCCGTTGGTGGTCACAACGCTGCCGAGTCGCTGTATCTTCTCGTTTTCATATTCAATCGAAGCCTTGAACCAGTTGTCGCTGTCAAGATACATTGCAACGCCGCACTGGTCAAAGCGCTGACTGCTTTCGAACTGAGTTTTTACAATAAAGGAGAAGAACTTTTCGTCTGTCTTTATCTGACAGACAGGAGCGTTATCATTCGTGAAGCCGTAATAGGTCCTCTGCCAGAGGTCAGTGCCGCTTTCTGTGATGACCTCGATGGTATCATCCGTAACCGTGACATTCTGCGGCTTGCGTATCCATTCGGGATTCATGGAAATAAAGCTTGTTTCTTTCATTTTTGTCCTCCTGTGCGGTTTATTTGCCTGCTCTGATGTTCTTGACAGTAGTTTTCTCGATGCTGAGATCCTCGTACACTCTTGTGCCGCCGTTTCCGACAGGTGCCTGTGCAAGAAGTCCGACCTTTACGACACGGTCAACGGGGAGATGGAAATATCTCATCATGTAGAAATTCTCGCCGTCTGTGGAGTAGTGGAATGCGAAGTTGTTTCCTACTCTTGCGACCTGAAGCCATGCGGTGTTGCCGTCTAAATTACAGCCGTTTGCGTCGTCCGAATCGCCCTTTGTCACTACGCTGACAGCGGCGTGTGTGCCGAAATCCGTCAGCTCAAAACAGCATTTCGCCCAGCAGGTGTTGTCCTTCATCACCATTACCGATGCGGAATCGTAGGTGTCCTTAAAGTCGTGTGAAACTTTCACTTTAAGCACAAAATCTCCATCCACCTCGGTGTAGTAATACGGTGCGTTGCAGAGAGATTCGGGGAGTATGCCCTCCTCGCATTCGTCAATGCTGCCGCAGAAAAAGTCTGTCTGTGCAGGTGCTTTGATCTCGATCCTGCCGCCTGTTATTTTGATCTCGCTTTCGTTTAACCACTTGAATTCCATAATGATTCCTCCGTTTCGGTATGTATACTTGTTTGTATTATACCATCAAAAGAGCTTGTCTGCAAGGTGCAAAAGTGCCAGAATCAAGCACTATTTACCCAAAGTTCGCTTGTGGCTCGGAGCATATCCGTAATACGCACGAAATCTGCGGCTGAAGTAGTTCACGGAATTGAAGCCACACTCGCTGCTTATCTCCTGCAGAGAAAGCGTTGTTTCGGTGAGAAGCCTGTGCGAGACCTGAAGTCTGTGCTGGATAAGTGCGTCAACAGGGGAGCAGCTCATATACGACCTGAAGCACCTGCCTGCCTCGCTTCTGCTGATGTTTGCGGCGGCTGCGATATCCTCAAGCGTTACCGCCTCGGCGTAATGCTCATAGATATACGACAGCATCTTCTGTATACGGATGCCCGTAACGAGCTGCACCCGTGTGGTCGCCGACCGCGGCAGGGTATCGAAATTCTTGAATATCAGCTCAAATATCTCGCTCAGTTTTCGCTGAACGATCAGCTCATAGCAGTCGCCCTGCTCACTGAACTGACGATATATCTCGCTTATAAGTTCATTTGCGCTGTCGCCCTGTCTGAACAGGATATAGGGCAGAGAATCGTAGGCGGAAACTGGGCTGACGTATTTTTTGTAGATCGTGCTCGTTTCGGGGGCAATGATCGTGCCCGAAAATACGATGTTAGGCATCGGGTCAGGCTCGCCGTCCGAAAGCTGTCTGATGGAGTGCAGGATATTTCCGTTGACGAAGATACTGTCGCCTGCGTGGAGCGTGATGTGCTCCTGTCCCACCTGAAAGTCGAGAGTTCCGCTTTGCGCCGTTGCTATCTCGAACTCGGGGTGCCAGTGCAGGGGTCCCTCGTGATTCGGGAGCAAAGCAAGCTCATCGTGAAAATATGTGATGGGAAATACCGCAGTGTCGTGGGACATCTGCTCCCTCAACTGATGATCGGTGTTTATTGTCATTATCTCACCCCTGTCGGTTTTTAATCAGTATAGCATATCAGGCTGCGATGGTCAAGGTAGTGAGCAGCTCAGTGGTCTTGATTTTTTGCGGGAATGGTGGTATAATTTTTGTAGATAGGTTCAGTAGGTCGGGAGTATGACTGGCTGGAAACAATGTGTATTCCTGTGATAAGGGTGGACGGTACTAAGCCGATAGAAGAAAACATCGCAGCTATCACTGATTGGCTTATGCAGACGGAGAGGATACAGGGTGCAAAATGAGACCTGTTTTGATAATTTATTTTTCTGGAGTTGGCAACACAAGGGCTGTTGCAGAATATATCAGAAGCATTACTGCGAAAATTCCGACAGAGATATATTCAGTTGAAAGGCTCCCTGACAGTTTTAATATCGAAAGCTATTCGGCTGTTATCATGGGTACGCCTACATATCATTCCGAGCCTGCAAGACCGCTTATGAGCTTTCTCGAAAAGCTGAAACAGGGAAGAAATATACCTGTATTTCTTTTTACTACCTGCGGCTTGTATTCGGAAAACTGTCTGCGTATTCTGGCAGAGGAGTGTATAAGACATAAGCTCATACCGCTGCATTGCGCAAGCTATCGCTGCTCCGCAACAGATGGAATGCTCCTTGTGCCGTTTATGGAATACTGGTTTAAGAATGAAAGGGATATTCAGTCGAAGATCAAAAAGGATATAGGCATATTTATAAGCAGGCTGAAGTCCCGTTCAAAGCCTGATATTCCGTCCTCTAAGTGGTATGCACCGCTGAATTATCCCAACAAGATACTGGGCAGGAATTCTACTTTCCCGATATATCTTAATGAAGAAAGATGTATAAAATGCGGCAAGTGTCAGAGGAATTGCCCGATGGGAGCGATCTCTTTGAAAGATGGCTATCCCGTGATAAGCAAGGCGGATTGTATGAACTGCTACCGCTGTATTCACCACTGTCCATCGCTGGCGCTATCTTTGTTAAAAAACAAGCCTGTGGAAAGAGTGTGGACAGATCGACTGTGATGGATGAGTTCAGTGAATAACAAAATAGCTCCCGAAACGCTCGGGAGCTTTGCTGTTTGTTGTGCAGATCATAAGTAAGTTTTCTGTTGCATAAGCAAGAAAAATATGGTACAATGTAATTGCTGTAAAAAGTATTTTGGAGATGATACAAATGAGTAATATATATCTTTTCTCAGGACCATGCGGCTGCGGAAAAACTACATTGTCAAAGG
>JAZKZL010000034.1:0-5488 GCA_045612645.1 Oscillospiraceae bacterium | reverse complement strand
CATCCTCCCTCTCTACCAACACAAACGCCCCGAAAAACGTTGCCGCAAAATATCCGATAAGCCCCGCTGCCCAGCCGTAGGCGAGGACGAGCCACGCAAGTAGGGCAATCCACACAAGGGCAAAAAGGTATTTGAAAACGCTCATTTAAGTATCCCCCTGCGGCAGTGTGTCTCTTACTCGCGGCAGATACACGCCCAGTTTTTCCAGCTCAAGATACACATCTTCGTTGGTGATATGCTCGATCTGTATGTCTGCGGCTGCGCTTGCCACGCGCATAAGACGTTTTCGTCCGAATCCGTACACTCGATGCAGAGCCAACAGCAGCGGAGCGTATGCGGATTCATAGCCGTACTCGAGGCCGTATTCGTGCCCCTCTTTGTATCCTTTTGTATACCAAGTCTTCAGATCCGCTTCAGTTATTCCGTTCCGGCAGAGGCGATCAACCAGTTCCTGCCGCGTAGGGTGATGCGGCCTAATACCTGCATAGCGGTGTTTTTTGTTGCTCATAGTTGTCTTTCCTTCTTTCGCAGTTCGGCGCGTGCCTCAAACAGCTCGCACGTAGGTGTTTGACAGACAGTACCGCGCAGGTACGGGCACTGCTTACAAAAAGCGTGAATGCTCTGATTGCAGAGTCGCAAGAGCTTGCGCTGGTCATTAATGACCTCACCCATTTTTTTCTCGCGCCCGTTGTCGTAGTAGACGGTAGCAGCAAGGATGTCATCGTTACATTTACGCATCCTGTCAACAAGCGTTGAATAATTGATTCCGTTCAGCGCGGCGATCTCGCGCATCGTGCGCAGCTTTCCCGCGTATTCGTAGAGTCGTGCTCCGGCTGACATCTCAACACACCTTCCCGTGCTTGTATGGGCGATGTTTGTTACGCTCCATCTTGCTGACAAGGATACTGCCGAAATCGACACCCATATAACCGACAAGATCAAATGTGCGGATTACTGCATCTGCAAGCTCTTCGGCAACGAAATCATCCGCCTCGCCGTGCTGGATAGCTGCGACGGCCTCGCCGCACTCAGACATGATTTTCGCTATCTGTTCAAGTGTGAAGCTGCGACCGACAAGGAACGTTTCCTCAAACATGCCCTCGACGCGCATACTATTCATGAGATGCTTCTGATCGTCGTAAAAACCATGTTCGATTGCCGTTTCGTGCGCAACTTCAGTGAGGTGGTTGATCATCTCAGCTGCAGTGTTTTTTATCTCTGCCATTGTTGTGTTCCCCCTTCATTGTCTTCAGCGTTTCATTGCTTTATCTTCCATTAGTTGTTTCCAATCAAAGTCCGCCTTGTCGAGCCGTTCCAGCTCGGGGTCGATGTCATCAAAACCATCACGATAGTCAGGGTCGGTCACCCCAAATATCATCTCAAAAACGGTCAAATTATCTTCACGGGGCATCGTAAAAAATCACCTCCAAGGTTACCGAGTTACCGAAGTTACCCTATTTCCCTATATATATATAGTGTGTAGCTGTGTGCCCCCATTTTTATTATTTATCTTTTTATCTATTTATTTGGTAACTTGGTAACCTAAAGGGGGCAAAACCCAATAAAATCAAGGGTTTTGACGGGTTACCGAACAGGTTACCCAAAGGTTACCCAAGCCGTTTTAGGGCTCTTCGGTAACCTTTTTCGGCTCTTCAGCGTCTTTTATACCCACCTTTTTCCACGCTTTGGGCTTGCCATAGCCGCCGATGTGCTGGTTACCCACGCGCTCCCATCCGCGCATATTCTGCATGATAACGCCGATGTCGCGGCTATCCTTTGCGCTGATAGCACGGTCTTCGGGCATTCCCAATGCATCACGCCAGAGCTGTTTGACGCAAGTCAATCCGCCGTTTTCGCGCAGGGCTAAGTATCTCTCAATATCGGCGATGCGGTAATCCTCTTCACTGGCTGCCGCCTGTGCTGCTTTTATCTCAGCAGAGAGGTCGGGATTAGCTACGGGTGCAAGCTTGCCCTGATCGTAGAGGAATTTCGCTTCCGCCCAGCATTGCCGTACATCCTCGCGTAGTTCTTCCTGTCGCCCGTGCAACGTGTACGGCTCGACTCTTACCACAATGGGGAAAAAGCGTCTACCACCTGTCTTGTCGCCGATGAATTCGAGGTGGTTGGTCGTCCCGGCAAAGAAACACTGTCGTGGAGTTTCGCTCGTGTACTTAGCGTAGGGGCGGCGGTAATGGTCGAATCTGCGTGTAACGTACGCCTTGATCGCTTCTTGCTCTTTCGCACGCATCATTGCATACATTTCATCGAACACGCACAGCCATTTTCCTTCCAGCGCTTCAATGCTTTGCTGACCTTCTACGCTTGTTACTTCGCCGAAAAACTCGTCTTCCAGCACAAGCCAGCGCAGAAATGAGGTCTTGCCCTCGCCTTGCGTCGTGCCGATCAGAACAACCATGTTGTCGAACTGGCAACCAGGATTGTAAACACGATGGATTCCGCCCGCAAAAAACAGCCTTGAGACCTCGCGGGTATAGTCAGTATCCTCGCATTTGAGGTATTTGCTAAACAGCGTATAAATGCGGCTTTTGCCGTCCCACGTTAGTCCCTCGATCATCTCGCGCACGGGGTGATATTCACGGCGACGCAGAATAATTCGAAACGCATCATCCAGCTTTGCGGTGTTATGGATCTGATAATCCTTCTCGATCTCATTACGCATCCATGAGTCGTCTGCATCCGTCCATTTGCGGCCATCAATGTATGCTGTGTCGGACATCAAGTTGAAGCGGATACCTGCAAACCGCGGATCATTGTCAAGGATCGAAACAAAATTGTCGATGGTTAGCATCACGCGTCCACGCGAATCCGTCATCAGCGGGAATCCGTATCTGCTGGCTATATCGCGGTTTGTCGGCTCGAGCTGTTTCTTGCACGCGTTGTAAATGCGATCAAACTCAAGGGTCTTTTTGCGGCGGCTTGCTTCGGCGCGGTACTCTGCCCAGGTGCGCTGCCGCCACAACTCATCGTCAACGTCAAACAGCGTCATGATCGACTCAAAAAACTGTTCATCCGTCATCATTGGCAGCGGCAAATCCTGCATCGACTGCAAGCATCATCACCTCCATATCGTTGCGCAGACCGAGTATTTCGGCTGCGTGTAGTGCGTCGGGGAGCGTGTCGGCTCCCGTGTAAGATTGGTAGTAATCGAGGTATTTGTCGAGGGCTGTCGTGTCGCGCTCCCACATTGCCAGCCACCTGCGCAGGTCGCAAAGCAGACCATATTGTTCGCGGTTGCGAATATTGTTCCGTTCACTGTCCAGTTTCGCCTTTTTGTGGCCAGCCACTGCAAGACGCGCCCTGAGAGCCTCAGACGGCTTTTTAGGTTCAAGGTTGAGCCCGAACAAAGCATCCAACTCGCGCACAGCACAGCCGAAATCAGAGCCGCTCAGAGCCATCTGCAAATCGATTACTGTGCCGGACGCGCCGCAACGATAGCAACGGAACCAGCGGTCTTTGACAGCCATGTTAGCATCTTTGCCGTTATGGATGGGGCAGGCACAACGCCCGCCCCTGATCCGTACACCGTAGTGATTAAGCAGCATCGGCACGGTCACGCGGTCTTTGATCATTTCAGCCATGATCACGTGTCGTCACCCTCTTTGTGCGTTTCAAGCCAGATCCTTTCAAGGTGGTTGTATTCAGCCGCGAGCAGCTCCATAAGCAGCTCATTGGTATCTTCTTTGATGTTCAGCAAATCCATCCACGCTTGTTCCCAGTATCGTGCAGGATTTGCGTATGCGGGCATCTTGTCAATCTGTCTGAGCAAGTAGTCATAGGCTACACGGTGCGCCTTCTTGTGATCGATCATCATTGCATCCCCCTTCCCGGTCAAGTGATGTTCAGTATTTCGCAGATCCTCTTTGCCGTGTTTCGCTTTTCACAAAACTGCCATTCAACGCCGTATTTTGCCGTCATGCTGATCATGATTTTATACAGCCGCTCTCCGCTGATAGCCAGCGGAGATACGGCAAGGCGCGGATTTTTCCAGTGGAGCACATCCTCCACGCTGCGAATATTGCGGCTGTGTTCTATGAGTATGACAAGCTTGATGCCCAGCTTCTGAGCGCGGGCAAGCTCCGCCACAAATCGCTTATGATCCTGCCCGACATTGTTGACTACCTCGGCAAGGTTGTGCTTTCGGTCAACAGATATGCGCGGGTTGTCGAGATTGACATAATCACCTACGGGCAGCTTGCAAGAGAACCACGGCACGCCCATGTCGTCAAAATCGTCGAGGATGTGCTTAATGATGTGCGCTTTTTCACGCGAATCGACTTGTATCATGCGTTAAAAGGGCAGCTCGCCGTCTTCTACTTCGGTGAAGGTATTGCCCGCCGAAACGGGTGCGCCCGCAGTTCTGCCATCCTTCTTTTCGGCGAATTCGACACGCTCGACATTTACATCGTAAGCAGTACGCTTTTCACCGTTCTTTTCGTAGGAATGAGTCTGGAGGGAGCCTTCCACGATGATGCCGTCACCCTTGTGGAAATACTTTGACACAAATGCGGCGGTCTGCCTCCATGCAGTGCAGGGGATGAAGTCGGCAACGGGTTCCTTATCCTTGCCGACGGGGCGGTTAACTGCTACGCTGAAGCGGCAGTTTTCGATGCCACCGCTTACGGTCTGCATCTCGGGGTCGCGGGTGATCTTACCGTGCAGGATTATCTTGTTCATATTATTTCGTCCTCCTCATTCATTTCAAAATCTTCTATGGGCTGTGCGCCCGTGAGCACTTTGGTGGATTTGCAGTATTCGCAATGACCGCATCGAGGCGGCTCGATCAAACCGTTTTTGATCGCATCGTAATACTGTAGGTTTTCGCGCATGACCGCCAACGCAGCATCCATGTAATGCTGGGGAATGCTGATCACGGCAATGTCGGGGGTCGGCTCTTTCGTTATGGCCGCGATGTATGTGGGCAGCTTATGCCCTTCCAACATCTGATATATCGCCATCTGCAAGTCATAACCCCAGTATTCCACAAACGATACAAGACCGCTGCCCGGCTTGTATTTCGGCTCGAAGTCGCGCACGGTCTTCAGATCAACAATGCGTTCCCCAGGCAGGTACACATCCATTTTTGCTTTAAAAGGCACGCCATCAATGTCGCCCGTGATGATTCGCTGCTTGTCACCGCGCATGAATTCCATAAAAACCTTGTCGGATTCAGCGCGGGCAATCATTGTATCAGCGTGCTGGTATTCGGCCTTCAGCGTTCCGTCGCGCTTATACAGCTCAGGGTGCTCTGTGCGGAATTCGTCGAGGGTGCCCTCGAAATGAGCATCAACGTATGAGCCTATCATCAGTGCGCTGGTAGCGGGGCGGGTGTATTCGCCGCGCAGCTCCGCCATTGTGGCGGCAGGGCAGCGCATGAACGATTTAATCTGCGATGCGCTCATAAATGCGCGCTTAGCGTCAGCGGAATAATATTTGTCAGCCGTCAGCATTGTTGCTCACCTCTTTGGCA
>JAZKZL010000033.1:0-5636 GCA_045612645.1 Oscillospiraceae bacterium | reverse complement strand
CAAGATGATCTTCTTCAGCGTGGGCTGCTGTACAGTTGTGGCGGCAATAATGGCGGTGGTGGGCAGATTCTTCCCCGATATCTACAACACGGAACAGATGATAAAAGAGCTTGCCGCATCGCTGATACTGGTCTCCGCACTGGTAATGCCGCTTTGTTCGTTCTCGCACTGTGCATATTTCACTTTGCGTTCGGGCGGAAAGACAATCGTAACATTCCTGTTTGACAGCGTGTTCACATGGGTCATCATGATACCCTTTGCATATATCCTTGCAAATTACACTGCCCTGCCCGTTGTGACTGTGGTGTTCCTCGTGCAATTTACTGAGCTTATCAAGGTGGTCATCGGATTCTTTATGCTGAAGAGCGGCGTGTGGCTGCAGAATATCGTATCCGACACTCCAACTGAAGAAAACGCATAAGATCTCCCCCGAAGTGCTGCTTCGGGGAGTCTTTTGGGCAGATATATGTAAAATGCTCCCGTTTTGTGAAATTTAAATAAAAATTACAAATAACCACTTGAAATGTTGAAAGTTTTATGGTAAAATATATACAATAGCAACGATGAAATATTATGTAATTACATTGTCAATGATTTAACGATACAAGAGGTGATGATCTTGACACAGCTTGAAAGAGCTGTCGCAGGAAGCGGCAATGTTGCGTTCAGCATGAAATACAGTCTTGGCTTCCCTGCCGAGATACTGACTGAAAGCAACCCGTTTGCAGACGGAAACATGATCAAATTCAGCGATATCATCCACCCAGATGATTATCAGCCGTTCTGCGAAGTTATCAATGATATAATAAACGGTTCTTCCCGTGAGATAAAGGTACATTCCCGTCTGAAAACAGGCAGCGATCATGTGTGGTACTACATAACAGGCACCGCACATAACGGCAGCAGCGGAGTGCTGGAAAGCATAGACGGCATGATGTTCAATGTATCCGATTATCTCGACTGCGATGTGGAGGACGCTGTTCTCCGCCGTTTCCGCAAGAAACACGCCGCAAATCTTTCCGATAGCACGAATTTCAACCTCTGCGATATACTCGGAGAGGATTATCTCGTGCGCATACAGAACCCGTTCGTGCATATCGAGGGGCTATATTCTGCTATTATCGACAACAACGGCAGGACTATTTTTGCCACGGGCAAGCAAGATAAGCACTTTAATCTCGGCAAGATGGACTACCAGCGCAAGAAGAACATCCGTGTGCGCCATAAAGCAATAGCCTCCTGGATAATCGCAGGCAGCGAACAGCAGGTGGTGGATAACCATGCGCAGCTTCTGGAGACCATGGTGAACACCGTTTCGGGTGTTGCAAACTCCTATGTGGTACTGGTGGAGGAGATGGAAAACTCCCAGAGTGCAAACAAGCTGCTGGGGCAGAATTTCGAGGATCAGATCCTTGTAAACAACATATATTCCATGATCCTCAACAGCGATGATACAAAGACCGCCGCTTCGGGAATAATCCCGCTGGTATCCGATTACTTCGGTCTTTCGGATATGCTGTTCTGTAATTATAACGAGACTAATGTAAAGGTGTTCCGCCTTGATAATACAGGAATGCTGCTGCCTGTGGTATGCAATACGCCTCATGTTGCAGAGATTGCGGAAGAGCTTGACTACAGCGGAATGATCTGCACCGATAGAAAGACCATGCAGGCTGACCACGATGGCAGGAATCTCAGCTGTGCACTGGTCCGCACCTACAACAGCGGCTCTGATGACGGCGTTATCGTCTACACCGCAAATGTCAGCGGCAGAAGCTGGTCAAACAGAGAACGCAAGCTGCTGAAGAACATAACTCAGATACTCTCCACCATAATCTACAAAATATTCATGGAGGATGAGTTGGCAACATCTCAGGCACGTCTTGAACGCATAGCTTACTACGACACCGATACAGGAATCCCTAACCGTATCATGCTTGAACGTGATTTCCCGCTGGAGATAAAGGAGGGAAAACACGGTGCCGCAATAGCGTTCGAGATATCAAATCTCAAATCCATCTCTGAGATATATGGCTGCGAATATGCCGACGATGTACTGAAGAGCTTTGCGGAATATATATCCGCAGTTCCCTGCTCCGCTATCCAAAAGGTGTACCGTTTCAGCAACGATATCCTGATAATGATGCTGAGCGGCTCAGACCGTGAGGAAGCACGACAGTTCGCTCAGATAATCCTGTCAAAGTTCCGCTCTCCTTGGTATCTCCATCAGAACGAGCAGAGATTGCAGGTATTCTCGGGCGTTACCATGTATCCCGACGACTCAACGGATATCGATCATTGCACTAATGCCGCCACTCAGACACTCCGTCTCGCTAAGGAACAGAATCTGCAGGACGCGGCGTTCTACTCCGAGGGCCTTGAGGAGCAGCTCAACAGCAATCAGGTCATCAAAAAGCTGATAGCTGAATCCGTGGCAGATGATTTCAGCGGTTTCTATTTCCTGTATCAGCCCGTTATTGATATAAACACAGGTGCTCTGCACTGCTGCGAGGCTAACCTGTATTGGGAAAACGACGATCTGACCGTACCGAGAGAGCAGTTCCAGCCGATAATAGATCAGCTGGGATTCTCAAAGGAGCTTTATCGATATGCAGTGGATAAGATAGGCGAGTTCTGCTCGACAGTAAGAGCAAGCGGCGTGGATCAGTTCCGTGTAAGCTTCGCTATACCCGAAAACATCCTCAACACCGAAACAAGCATTGAAGCGCTGCGTTCCGTTCTGCTGGAATACGAGCTGCCGCCCACCGCGGTCAGCATCTCGGTTTCAGAAAGCGCAAGAACGCTATACGCCGGCAATATGTTCCTGCAGCAGATGGCGAAGATCGGCGTGAACGTCATTGCAGACGATACGGGAGGAAGCTACTTCACCATGGCTCCGCTGGAAAACCCTGCTGTACGAACGATAAAGATACGCAGCTCCCGTTTCAGCGACGACGCTGTTTCGGCTTCCTTCCTGCGCTCCGTGATACGTCTCGCCCACGAAAAGGATATCACCGTCTGCGCCCGCAGCGTTGACAATCCCGCTTTATTCGAGAATATCCGCAAATACAATGTGGATCTTGTTCAGGGAACATTCTATGGCAGACCTCTGCGCGACAAAGAGTTTATGGAAAAAATGGTTGCAAGATCCGCCGTATCAAAATAATCCAACACTTCTGTCAAAGGCTGCCGCAGCACAAACGGCAGCCTTTACTCTTGTAAAAAAAGCCGAAGATTTTCAATTAATCTGCGGCTTTTTATGATATATGGCGAAATTTGTTTTTATGCAATTTTTGCCTTATCTTTCTATTGCAAACTCCGCAAAAAAAGTATATAATAGTATTTGTATAGATAGATTTCTCACCATCATTGACTGACAGGTATGATATAAATGAAAAAAGCACTCAAATGGCTCGGACATTATTTCAGAAAGCTTGATAAGCTACTGTTGCTGATATGCGCAGCTATAACTGTATTCGATATCGTGATCGTCCATTCGCTGTACAGGAACAATGAAATCGCGATTGATGACGTGCACACGCAGATATTTGCCGCTGTGGTAGGCTTTTTTGCCGCGATACTCATAGGAATGATAGATTACCGCATAATGGCGAAATACTGGTTTCTGTATGCCCCTGCGGCTGTGATACTGCAATTGCTGCTGTTCACTCCGCTAGGTGTAAGACGTGACGATGACCTTGCATGGCTGAATCTCGGATTTATGACTATCCAGCCTGTAGAGATACTGAAGATAGCCTATATTCTGACGCTTGCCGCCCATATCAACAAACTCGGAGATAAGCTGAACAGTTTCCCGCGATTTATACTGCTTTGTATACACGGCTTTGCACCGTTCCTGCTGGTTCTGTTTCAGGGTGACGCAGGCTCGGCACTGGTTCTGCTGTTCATATTTATCTGCATGCTGTTTGCAGCAGGCATCTCATGGAAATACATTACCGCGGCGGCGGTTGCCGCACCCGCTGCACTATATGTAGGCTGGAATTACATCATGGCAGACCATCACCGTCAGCGTTTCACGATTCTGTTTGATGAAAGTATGCAGGAGGCTGAAAAGCTCGGCATATATATGCAGCAATACCGTGCGAAGATCGCTATGGGCAGCGGTCAGCTGAAAGGCCTCAGCTTTGAATCGGATCATTTCACCTATGTTCCCGAGATATACAACGACTTCATCTTCTCCTACATCGGCATGACGCTGGGATTCATCGGCTGCATGGCTGTTGTGATCGCATTTGCGGTGCTGAGTCTGAAGCTGCTCTCCAGCGCTAGCTCTGCGCAGGATATGCTTGGAAAGATGATCTGCATCGGCGTTTTCGGTATGATGACATTCCACTGGATAATCAACATCGGCGTTGTAATCTCTCTGATACCTGTAATAGGTATCACACTGCCGTTTCTCAGTACGGGCGGCACCTCAATGATAATGATGTACGTTGCAATAGGGCCTGTGCTGAGTATTCCCACCCACAAGGAAAAGAAAAAGCACATGTTCTACGAAGAAAAGGACTAAAGGGACTTCTCCCACGAAATATAACAAACAACAAGAAAGGATTCACAGCATGAAACCTATCATCTCCACCTTAAAGGACATCTACCCCGACAGCCAGCTGGCCGCTCAGAAGCAGCGCTACGAAAAGGCTACAGAAAGCTTCAGAGAATACTTCTCCGCTGAGGGCGAGGTTAGCTACTTCTCCGCACCCGGCAGAACAGAGATCTGCGGCAACCACACAGACCACAACTGCGGCAAGGTATTCGCAGCCAGCGTAAACCTCGATATTATCGCTGTTGCACAGCCTACCGAGGATAACAAGATCACCATCAAGTCCGAAGGCTTCCCCGAGGACTGCATCTCCCTTGATGAGCTTGATGTCGTTGAATCCGAAAAGAACACCTCCGCATCCCTTATCAGAGGCGTTGCGTCAAAGTTCAATCAGGAGGGTCACAAGATCGGCGGTTTCCGCTGCTACACCACCTCCGATGTAATGAAGGGCAGCGGACTTTCATCCTCCGCAGCTTTTGAGGTACTTATAGGCACAGTTCTCTCCCATATGTACAACAACGGAAGTATCAACCCTGTGAAGATCGCTCAGATATCCCAGTACGCAGAGAACGTATATTTCGGCAAGCCCTCGGGTCTGATGGATCAGATGGCAAGCTCCGTGGGCGGTTTCATAGCGATCGATTTCAAGGATACATCCTCCCCCATCATCGAATCCATCCCCACTGATTTCGAGAAGTTCGGCCATGCTCTTTGCATCGTTGACGCAAAGGGTGATCACGCAGACCTCACCCACGAGTATGCGTCCATCCCCACTGAAATGAAGGCTATCGCAGAATACTTCGGCTGCAAGCACCTGCGTGAGATCGCAAAGGCTGATATCATGCTGAACATCAATCTGCTGCGCGGCAAGTTCGGCGACAGAGCAGTTCTCCGTGCTATCCACTTCTATGATGAGAACGAGCGCGTAGGCAAGCTCGTACATGCACTGAAGCAGGGCAATTTCGAGGACTTCCTCGGCAGCGTTAAGGAAAGCGGCGACAGCTCCTTCAAATATCTGCAGAACATCTATGCAAACAGCGATGTTCCCCACCAGTGCCTCAGCATTGCGCTGAAT
>JAZKZL010000032.1:0-2889 GCA_045612645.1 Oscillospiraceae bacterium | reverse complement strand
CTGTTCTGTCGGTGACCCCCCAGCCCCCGCAGGGGAGCTTTCCCGCACCTGCGAAATCCAGCAGGCTGTTCAGCCAGAAGCTGCCGCCGCCGAGAGCCTCAACACGCACGGGACGATACACCTGCTTTACCTCCAAAAGACCTGTGTGGGGCGTTCTGTCGGGATAAACAAGACCATCCATGCAGAAGTTGCCGTCATTGTGGCGTTCGCCGAAATCTCCGCCGTAGCCGTATTTCTTGCGACCGTCCTCTGTTTCGCCGAGGACAAAGCCGTGATCGCACCACTCCCACACAAAGCCGCCGCAGAAACGTTCGTGGCTGTGGAAAAGCTTGTGGTAATCCTCCAGATCGCCGGGGCCGTTGCCCATGGCGTGGCAGTATTCGCAGAGGATGAGGGGACGAGTCTCGTTCTCGTCATTCAGGTGCTTTGTCCAGTCCTCGATGGAGGGGTACATTTTGGATACCATATCCAGCACGTCATCGGAAGTATCGTCCAGCTTGTGAGTGCTTTCGTAATGCACAAGTCGGCTGTCGTCAACGCCGTGGAGATACTCAGCCGCCGCACGCAGGTTCGTGCCGTAGCCGCTCTCGTTACCGAGCGACCAGAACACCACGCAGGGGCGATTATTGTCACGCTTGTACATAAGGCGTGAGCGGTCTACGATTGCCTCCTTAAAGCGCTCATCGCTTGCAAGGAGAGCAATGCCGTTATATCCGCCCTCCCATGACCACTTGAAATCATTGTATACCTCAACACAGCCGTGCATCTCAAGGTCAGCCTCGTCGATAACATAGAATCCGTATTCGTCGCAGAGATGATAGAAACGGGGATCGTTGGGATAATGGGATGTGCGGATGGCGTTCACATTATGGCGTTTCATAAGGGTGAGATCACGGCGCATCTGCTCCATTGACGCGGCATAGCCCGTATCGGGGTAGCTGTCGTGACGGTTTACACCACGGAATTTCACTGCCCTGCCGTTTATGAGGATAACGCCGTTTTCGGCTCTTACGTCACGCAGACCCACACGCTCTCCGACGATCTCGGTATCGGTGGTGACAGTGAGGCTGTAGAGATAAGGCATCTCAGCTGACCACAGATTTGCACCCTCCACACGGATCACTGCGCTGCCGCCGTCCTGTACCGCAGCGCTGCCGATAACATTGCCCTCGGCGTCGGCGAGAGAAAACTCCGCATCGCAGGCCCCGCAGTAAAGCTACACATCGGCGCTGCCGTCTGCATTGAGGATGGTGCGTACACCGTAGTTTTCAAGGCGCTTTTCGGGTCTGGAAAGCACATAAACGTCACGGAAGATGCCCGAAAGGCGGAATTTATCCTGATCCTCGAGATAGGTGCCGTCGCACCATTTCAGCACTGCAACGGTGATCGTGTTGCCACCCTCGTGCAGCAGAGAGGTGATATCGAACTCGGATGTCATGTGCGACACCTGAGAATATCCTGCGAACACGCCGTTTATGTAGAGATAAAGACAGCTGTCCACGCCCTCAAAGCAGAGTATCCTGCGCAGACCGTCGGGCGCATAGGAATACTCCCTGCTGTAAACGCCGACGGGATCCTCGTCAGGCACATAGGGCGGATCGTAGGTTATGGGATAGCAGACATTCGTGTACTGCGGCTTATCATAGCCGTGGAGCTGCCAGTTTGCAGGCACGGGGAGCGTTTTTTCCGCCTTTATTGCGGTGAAATCGTCCTCGAGATCGATGATGCTGTCGAAATAGCGGAATCCCCACTCTCCGTTAAGCAGCTCAAAACAAGAGGAACACTCACGCTGCGCAAAGCAATCCTCACCCTTAGCAAAGGGGATGAAATAGCAGTGAGGCGGCAATGTGCCGATGTGCAGCGAGGAGGGATCCTCGTGATAGATCATATAGCTTTTTGCAGAACCTGCTGCGGCGATCTTTGAAATATCCATGATGCTTCTCCTTTTCGGAAGTTCGTTCTTATGAGTTAATTATATTCTCCCTTGACAGAAAAGTCAATCAATGATATTATTAGTTCATAACGATATGAACATGAATTTCCACGGGAGGGCGAGATGTTTTTCAGCGATTTCCCCATCATCCGCAGCGAGAGCAGGCTGCCGATCTATCTTTTCAGCGTGGGCATGCACGACTGTCAGCCGCACACCGTGCGCAGGGAGGGCTATCCCTATGCTCAGATACTGTACGCCGCAAACGGCAGCGGAACACTGGTGCTGGAAAGCGGCAAACACACCATACCGCCGTATTCCGCTGTATTCCTGCCTGCGGGATGTCCGCACGAATACTATCCCGACGGCGATGTGTGGGATATACGATGGGTAGTTCCCTGTGGCAGTGCAGTAAACGGACTACTGGAGGAATTCGACATGACAGCGCCTCAGATATATCCGCTGAGGGATATAAGAACACTGGAGCATCACTTCCGCAAGATGCATGAGGCGCTTATCGGAGATCAGCTTTACGGTAACCACCGCGCGGCAGGCTATCTGTACGATTTTCTCATTGAATTCAACAGGCTCATCACCGCTACCGCATCTTCATACGCAAGCCCCGCAGTGGTGCGCGCCATGGACTATATAAACACCAACTACACACGTGCCATCACCATGGAGGAGCTTTGCGAGGTTTCGGGCGTATCAAAGCAGCACCTGTGCAGGCTGTTCCGCTCGGCACTGTCAGCCCGCCCAATGGAATATATTGCCAAAAGGCGCATTCAGGCGGCAAAGCAGCTGCTCTCCGAAACGGATATGTCGGTGGAGGAGATAGCCGAGGAAACAGGCTTCTGCACGGGCAGCTATTTCACTAAGCTTTTCAAACGCTACGAGGGGATGACGCCCTCGCAGTTCAGAAACGGCTGAGAAAGGAGCAGAAATGGACGTAACGATAC
>JAZKZL010000031.1:0-1832 GCA_045612645.1 Oscillospiraceae bacterium | reverse complement strand
CATGCCCGGAATAGAAGAAACTATCGAGAATATTAACGTTCTTTATTACTGCGTCACTGCCGACAAAGCCGAACATTCCGACGTAAGCTTCCTCCTCGGCGGAGCTGATTATCATACCGCTGATGGTATGGCCACTTCCATCGTAAACACCCCAGAAGATGTTTGTGCTGCTTCCGATGGTATCGAAGAAATTTGCATCCTCAGCAAAGATATCCTCGTTAAGGATGATATCTGCCGTCTGCTGGATATAAATGTCTGTCGGAAGATGCCCCATTTCTATATTGTATTGCAGAAGCGCAAGCTCTTCACCGTTGGAAATAAGATACGGATCATCCTCTGTGCCTGTACCGCCTGCAAAGCTGTCAGCAACAGTACCGTCCCATATGTCGATCACAGTAGCGGATGCAGTGATTTCTGTCAGAGGAACTGTCGTTGCACCTGCAGTAACAGTGATGACTGCTGCCATCATAGCGGAGGATAAGCGCTTTGTAAAGTTCATGTTGTGTACCCCCTGTTTTAGTTTTATTGATTGAATTATTATAAACGGATAACTATTGTTCTGCACATCTTACGATGTATAACAATTTGTACAGTTAACAAAACTGACTTGACTACAATGTGCAAAACTGATATAATTATATATAACAAAATCCTGGATAGATTGTCTGTTTATAAATGGTTTCCAAATGAGATCTGATGAATCTGCCTTCTGTAACATACTTAATTTAAGTATATATTATTAATTATATATACCCATGCTTTTTTGTCAACACACCGAATATCAAAAAGTGTGGGGAACCATGAAAATTTCATCAAAAAGTGTGGGAAAAAGTGTGGGTGCTTTGTTTTGGTATAAAAAAGGTGGTCAGTTATGGTGAAAAAATACACAGTCGCGGCTTTTGTGCCGTTGTTGTTTACAACAATAAGTGGTTGTTCAGCGATAGGTGAGAAATCAGCGAGTCTTTCTCTGCTGTATGGAGCTACGGCATTTCTTGCATTGCTTATGCTCATCTGTTATCTTGGCTTTGTAAGAAAAAAAGATAAGTGGTTTTTTGTGCTGTTTGCATCGATAGCAGTAGTAAATACAGGGTATCTGCTGCTTTCATCTGCAGATACATTGTCGTTTGCGTTGGGAGCTAACAGACTTTCCTATTTCGGTTCGGTGTTCCTTCCGTTTGCGATGCTTATGATAATTTTTGAGGCATGTAATATCAGACCGTCAAAATGGCTTCCGATATCTCTTGTTGCGCTTGGCGTGGCAGTATTCCTTATCGCTGCGAGTCCGGGCTACCTTGATATCTATTACAGCTCGGTGGAGCTTGTCACTGTAAACGGAATATCAGTGCTTGATAAGGAATACGGACCACTGCATCAGTTGTATTTGTACTATCTTGTCGGCTATGTTCTTGCAATGCTGGGAGTAACTGTTTTTTCAGTTATTAAAAGGAAGTTAGCAGGCATTGCGAAGGTGGTTATCATACTTTCTGCTCTGCTCACAAATGTCGGAGTATGGCTGCTTGAACAGCTTGTAGAGATAGAGGTGGAGATGCTCTCTGTTTCCTATATCATAAGTGCTCTTTTTCTGTTGATGATGAACATCATGTATCAGGAACTCAGAATAGATGCAGCGGAAGTTTCATCTGCGGTAGAACAGAAAGACCAGCGATCTGTTGCCATACAGGATCCGATAACAGAAAAAGACGAGGAAACGTTGCGCCGTGAGTTTTTCGTTGTACATCTTGCCGACCTGACGCCCACTGAACGTCTAATCTACAACTGCTATCTTGCAGGGAAGAGTACAAAGGAAGTGCTTGCTGAACTTGACATAAAGG
>JAZKZL010000030.1:0-3994 GCA_045612645.1 Oscillospiraceae bacterium | reverse complement strand
CGGAACACTCAATATTGAAAACATCTCTACCCTTCCCTATAAGCAGTATATTTTGGGCAGCCGCCTTTCTTATCTTCTCGACAATCTCCCGAAACAGCCTGTATACCAGCTTTCCACTGAGACAGGCAGAGTCAACGAATCTGTCAGCACCCTTCAGCAGAAAGACGATGATCTTATTGCGAGCGGTGTTGAAAACATTGACATCACTATGGACTACAAGGGTAAGGTGTACTATTCCGCTGAAATAATACATGGTCTCGGTGAGGGCGAGATAGCTTATACCATCGGGGTAGAGCCCGTCAACGGCAGTGCAGTTGGCACTGACAATACTGTACTGTTCGGATCTCCTGATCTCTTCGAGGGCAGCCCCTATGCAATGGAATTCCCCAAGATACAGTACAGTGTGATCTCGTACAACGATAAGGGTACCTTCCGCATAGCTGTGAAACTGCTTGACAAGCTGCATTCAGGCAATATAAGAATCCACTGGCAGGCAACCAAAAAGAAAACTGAAGACGAAAGAGTCATAATGGAAATAGACAAAATGAGCATTTCCATTCAGCCTAATCTTGTAAACATCGAGCCGCGCGGCACTATAGGTCTTGAATGCATAATTGAGGGCTGCGATAACCTCAACTGTATATGGAAGGTGGAGGATAAGAATGGCGGAACCATAAGTCAGAACGGCCTTTACAAGGCACCATCTGCAGAAGGCGTTTACACCGTTACCGCAACAAGCGTTAAGTATCCCACACGAAAGGCTGTAAACTACATAATAGTAAGCAGAAAACGTGATATATAAAATAATGCTGCTGCATGGCTCAGGCGATGCAGCAGCATTTGTCATTGTTTTGTCACTGGTTATATGCTAAACTTTACACATATGGAGGCATATCTATGGACGATAAAATCAATCAGCTTTTAAGAGAAAAAATACAGTTCCATTACGGAGCAGATATAAATGAAGCAAAAGTGTTCTTTTCAACGCAGAATTATGCGTTTATTTTCGAGAACAAGCCATTTATGATAAGGGTCAGCAAAACAGCTCATAAAAGCCGCAGCGAGATCCTGAGCGAGCTTATGTGGCTTGACGATCTCAAGTCCTTTACCAATACCGTCTGTGAGCCTCACCTGTCGCTTCAGGGACACTATCTTGAGGAATTTGACATAGAAGGCACCACCTACCGCGCCTCAATGTTCCGTACCGCACGCGGAAATGTAAAGACTGCCGTTGATATGAACCCGATGTTCTTTATCTGCGTCGGTGAGCTTCTCGGAAAAATACATAAGGTGAGTACCAATGAACAAGAGATCGGTATGCACTACAAGCGCAGATCGATCTTGGAAAAAATAGTCCGGTCTTATGAGCAGCACCGCAGCAAGCTCAGCGAAACGGAGCTTGCACGGGTAAACAGCATCATCGAAAAAGTGGATAGTCTTCCAAAAGAAACTGGAATTTACGGTATATGCCACGGAGATTTCCACAAAGATAATTTTTTTGTTGAAAACAACAACATCTGGGTATTTGACTTTGATAGCTGCTGTTACAGCCACTATCTTTTCGACATCGCAACTTTTATACAGGACTGCCTGCTGCACGGCTATAAAGCTGGTGAAGATATGCGCAAGGTTATATATGAGAATATCCTGCCATATTTCCGAATCGGCTACGAGCTTAATAAAAATTGCTCTGAGAGCTACTGGGACGATCTTGAGACCTTCATTTCACTTCGTGCTGTTCACTCTTTTCTCGCACTTCAGGGTATCAGTGAATGTGGAATTGGTGTGGATCTGGATCAGATCAAGAAATTTTACTCCTTTATAATCAATCATGAGGATATCATAGATGGCATCACCATCGCACTTGGTGGCACAGTAAAAAAACACAATGGATAACACATATAGAAACGACTGCTTAGTACGAAAAACTTATCTGTCATTTGTCACTGTATCGATATTATCAACGCTTGCCGCCACTATAGGTTTGCTGGTTGATAATATTATAGCAGGACAACTGATCGGACCGGAGACACTTGGTATCATGGGTATCGTAAGCCCTATATCGCTGATATTTTCCGCTATAGGTAACATCTTTGCCAGCGGCGGTACAGCAAGAGCTGCCCATGCGCTCGGAAAAGGCGACCACAGGGAAATGTGCGGTATATTTACCATAACAATAGTGTTTCTTATGATATGCGGCGTTCTGCTCACACTGCCGGGACTTATGTTCCCAGAACAGATCGCTGTAATGCTGGGTGCACGTGACGAACTGCTCCCGATGGCAAGAGACTATATCTTCGGCTTCTTCATGGGTGCGCTGCCTACTCTGATGACTACCGCACTTATGGGCTATCTGAAGATAGACGGCTCTCCGCGGCTTCCTTTGGTTGCGATCGTTGTCATGACGGTAATGAATATAATCCTGGACATAATAATGGTGGTCGTATTTAAACTTGGAATGTTCGGAATGGCGCTTGCTACCTCGCTGAGCTATGTCGCAGCAGTGGCAGTTGCCTGCACACATTTCCTGCGTCCTGTATCATCGCTCAGGCTGATAAAACCGTCGGGTATTCCCAGGGAGCTTTCGGCGATGCTTATTACAGGCGCGCCTACAGCCGCAAACAGAATATTCGACACTGTTAAAACGATCGTTCTGAACATAATGCTTATCTCGCTTGTAGGCTCAGGAGCGGTTGCGGTACTCAATATCCGCAACCAGGCGAACAACTTCCTCGGAGCGATCACAATGGGAATGGGTACAGCGATCCTGCCCGTGGCAGGAATGTTCTACGGCGAAGGCGACAGAACTGCTCTGAAAGATACACTGAAAAGCGCAATCCAACTCGGCGTGACAGCAAATTCGATCATAGCTGTGCTGATCGTTATATTTCCCGAGGCTCTCCCCTCGTTGCTGGGAATAGATGGCACTGACACGGTTCAGATGGCTTCGGCTGCTATGATATTGTTTGCAGTATCAATGCCGTTAAGAGCATTGAACATGGCGTTTATAAACTTCTATCAGGCGACAAAAAAGCCGGTTCTGTCATTGATTCTATGCTCGCTGCAATCGCTGATATACACGCTTGCCGCCTCTGTAATACTCATATTTCCTTTGGGCAGTAACGGTGTGTGGCTTGCTTTCGTTCTCGGAGAAGCACTTACGATCATCACGCTTGCTGTTATAATAGCGATAAGAAACAAAAGATTCCCCCGCAGTTTCGATGATATTATGATGCTTAACAAAAGCACGGAAAAAGATCGGAACAAGCTGGAATTTTCAACAGACGGCAGCATTGAGGAGATAAAATATATATCAGATCAACTGTATGATTTCTGTTTGATATACACGAGTGACGAAAAGTTTGCAAAAGATCTTTCTGCCTGTGTGAAAGAAATATGCTCAGATATCGTAAAGCACAGCTTTACCGACGGCAAAAAGCAATGGCTTGACATCACCTTCATAAACCAAAACAACGAAATAACGATCCGCTTCAGAGATAACGGAAGACCGTTCGATCATATGAAACAAATAACTTCCGTTAACACTGGCGACGGCATCCTCAGAATAAAGGAATCGGCAAAGAGCATCTCCTACAAACGAAGCATAGGACTGAATTCGCTTTCGCTGACGCTGTAAATAAGATACCCTATACCGAAAGGAGTGAAACGGCAATGAAGATACTCGCGATAGATGACGAAAAACTGGCGCTTGAAGCTCTTGTAAGCGCAATACGTCAGAGCTGCCCCGAAGCAGAGATCAGAAGCTTCCGCAAAAGCGACGAGCTTATCAGATATGCCGAAAATCATCATTGTGATATTGCTTTCCTTGACATCAAAATGAATGGTATCACAGGTGTGGAAATTGCCGAACGTCTTAAGAAGCATAATCCTCACCTTAATATAATATTTGTCACAGGCTACGATGACTACACAGGAAATGCCATGGAGCTGCACGCAAGCGGATATATCATGAAGCCTGTGACAGCAGAAAAGG
>JAZKZL010000029.1:0-2932 GCA_045612645.1 Oscillospiraceae bacterium | reverse complement strand
TCTTAGCTTGATGTGGGAGCCCGCTGCCGTCCTCCTCCTGCGGTGGCGGGCTTTTTTACGGAGGTGTTAGAAATGGAATACATTAACTTTCCTGAGTACGTCGCGCTCGGCGGCGTACTGTCCGAAGCGGATTTCGGCAGAGCTTATCGCCGCGCCCGAGCCGAGCTGGATTATCGCACGCTCGGCAGGCTCCGAAATGAGCCCGCTGTGAGCGATGATGTAAAAGCTTGCATGGCCGAGCTGATAGATCTGTGTGCGGTAGGCTATGCGCTGTATAGCTCGCCCGACGGCGTGCAGGCTGTGTCCAGCATAAGCAATGACGGCGTTTCTGTAAGTTATGCAACCGCAACTGTCAACGATTGGTTTGCGACCGTGTACCCCAACAAGGCATCCGAAATCGTGAATCTGTACCTTGCCGACAAGTGCAACAGCCACGGCGAGCAGCTGACCTACAGGGGGTGCAGCCGATGACCTTGCCCGCATGGTGGAGTCAGACGGTCACTGTCTACCATAGGACAGTCAGCGCAGACAGAGTTGCGTGGAAAGCTCAGATTTGCAAAAACTGCTATGTGCAGCGCAAAGAAACCAGTGTGAACGTAGATACCGCCCGCCGCGATGGCAACCGCCTTGTGTGCAGAATTCCTGCGCCCGTGCCGGTTGTCGCGTTGGGTGATATCGTGTACATCGGTGTGGATGCACCCGCAATCAACGAATATGAGTGCGGTCAGACTTCGGCGGATTTTATGGTTGCGCACAAGGACGCTGCTTTTGTAATCTCTGAACTGCACGACAATACGACGTGTCCCGTGCCGATTAAGCATCTTTATATCGGGGGTGCTTAAAAATGGGAATGCGGATACACATCGATCAGAGCGGGTTGCAGCAGATGCTAATGCAGCGCCTGAGTCCAACCGATAAACTCCGCCTTTACGCGCATCAGCGGCTTGCTTTTTATTGCGAACCGTATGTTCCGATGGAGACAGGCATGCTGTCGCAGGTCGTGGCGATCACTCCCGAATCGGTCGAATATCGCATGCCGTACGCCCACTACCTTTACGAGGGCGAGGTCTACGGACCCAATATCCCTGTCAAGGATGAGGGCGGCAACATCACTGGTTATTTCTCACCGCCCGGGCAGCGCAAAAACCCGACGGGCAGAGCGCTGACCTATAGCAAGGAAGTGCATCCGCTCGCGACAGATCACTGGGATCAGGCTGCAATGGCGGCAAGACTCAACGATCTGATTGACGACTTGCAGATGTACATCATTCATAATGCCGGAGGCGGAGCATGACAAAAAATGAAGCAATGCTTGCGTATGTGCAGCAGTGCCCTGATATAAGGCGGCTGTATTTTACGACGGCAGAAATGACCCCCGATGCCGTGCAGATAACCGCATCGAGCGTCGAAACATCAGCACAGGCTGCCTATGTAGACGGCAGCCGATTGCGCTATCTCGACTACAGTTTGATCTGGTTTAGACCTCTTGCGGTTGTGCCCGTGCGCAACCCTGCGACGGGAGCATATAATCAGGCTGTGGCTGAGGTGGACAACATACAGAGCATCATCGATTGGGTCGAAGCTCAGAACGATGCACAGAACCTGCCCAACTTTGGAGAAGGTTATGTGGTTGACAGCGTGCGCTGTCTGCAAGCTGTCCCGCAGCTGCTGGGCATCGACAACAGCTACAGCCCGCCGATGGCGCGGTACACTTTTACCCTGCGTGTCGAATTCCTTGATTTGACGCGCTGCAACCTTTGATAACAGAAAGGGGCTATGCTAAATGGCTTTTACTTCTAAGCTTGGCGTTCAGAAGCGCGCAGAGCGCAAAATGCTTATCACCGTGGCCGAGTGGACTCCCGCAGGTGCAGAAGCACCCGTGCGCACCATTCTTGGCCGCCGTACTCCCAGCTCCAGCATCGAGATCAACGCAGAGTCTGAGACCTCCACCGACGTGCTGGGTATCAACTACACCGACATGGCAAAGACTCAGCCTCAGCAGAGCTTCGATCCCGCCTACATCATCGGCGGCGACGAATTTACTGACTACCTTGCTGATGCTGTACTTCGCAACGATGTAAGCGCCTATAACGCCGCATTCAACGTGTACGTTATCGCTGCATGGAAGCAGGATGAATCCGGCGCATACTATGCCGTAAGACATGAGGCTTGCACTATCATGCCCGACAATATCGGCGGTGAAGACTTCCTCGCGATGAACTACACCGTTTATTTCTCCAACAACATCACCGAAGGCAGCGTTGACAAGCTTGCTGCTGACTTCAAGTTTACTGAACTGTAAGACCGCTTAACGTTTAAGGAGGACAAAACAATGAGCAAAAGCGTATCTTTTAGGTCTAAGCCCCTTGCCGAAATCCACGTTGATGACGATCCCAGCCGCGTGATAAGGCTTGATCTGTCTGACAGCGGTGTTTTCACCCGTCTCAGAGCAGCGCAGCCTCGACTTGATGCGATTGGCGCGAGATTTGCCGAGCTGAAAAACGCCGACACGCACACAGCGGATGTATATGCCGACGCAATACTGGAAGTCGAGCCGCAGCTGAAGGAAATCATAGACGAGGTTTTCAACGCAAATGTCTGCGAACCCGCTTGCGGCGGTGCTTCACTTTTCGCGCTTGATGACGGAATGTACCTGTTTGAACGCATCATCGATGTGCTGGGCGGTCTGTACGCCGAGCAGATGGTGGAAGAACAGAAAGCCCATGAAAAGCGTATAAAAAAGCACACTGCTAAATACAGAGGCTAACACCCATGTTTGCGGCATACGACCTGCCCGTGCAGATCGTTAACGGCGGGCAGACTTATCCGATACGCGGGCGCGGTGATTACCGCGTCATGCTCGATGTATTGGCAGCCTTAAACGATGAAGAATTGACAGAGGAGGAGCGCATAGAGTGTGCGCTCCTCATTT
>JAZKZL010000028.1:0-7789 GCA_045612645.1 Oscillospiraceae bacterium | reverse complement strand
CATTTCACAGATTTATTACAGGCAACGCCGCAAGCTCTGCGGCTGGCGCTTACGCATAGATAAGTCAATTTGCAGCATGGAATTGATAGGAGAGGTACGAAGATGTGTGGCATACACGAAACAATCAGACACGATAAACCTATCCTGAAAAATCGCCGCATAGCGCAGCGTTATGCGGAACCAAAGGGATAGGGGTAGTAGGGGTAAACCGTAGGTTTGACCCCTACCCTTGCGACTACATTTCGTCTAAACGGCGGTAGAGCCACACCGCAAAGGGCATAGTAAATCAAGAGCAGCTACAAATAACCACACCGCAAACAACACGATAAATCGGAATTTGACATACGATATAAATTAACGCATCGATGTGCCCCTACAATCATCTGTAATTAAATCGCAGGTGTTGCCTCACACCTCCACATCCGCCTCGTAATCCACATCCACCATGCCGAATCCGAACAGCTCGTAGAAATCGCTCCAGTAGCCGTCGATATCGGTGAAGTCCTTGAAGTTCTCGCTGTCCAGGCGCTCCCAGATATCGCTTACCTCGGACTGGATATCCTCTGTCATTTCAAGGTCGTCAAGACGGATCATGCCCTGCTCGTCCACAACAGGCTCGCCTGCGTAGAGCTTCTGCGCAAACAGGCGGTACATCTGCTCGATACATCCCTCATGCACGCCCTTCTTCTTCATCACCTTGTAAAGTATGGAGATGTACAGCGGAACTATCGGAATAGCCGCACTGGACTGAGTTACCAGCGCCTTGTTAACGGAGATGTAAGCCTTTATGCCGCTGTCCTTGTATTTCTCGGAGAGCTTGTTTGCGGTGGCATAGAGATGAGCCTTGGCACGTCCGATGGAGCCTTCAAAGTACATGGGATGAGTGAGCTTCGGGCCGATGTAGGAATACGCAACGGTGACCGCATTGTCCTCGATAGCGTCAGCCGCCTTGAGAGCGTCAATCCAAGCCTCCCAGTCCTCGCCGCCCATTACCTTGACGGTGTGAGCGATCTCCTCCTCGGTGGCAGGCTCAATGGTTATCTCGGAAACGGTGTTGTTTCTGAGGTCGATGGTCTTGTTGGTGTAGCTTTCGCCCGTTGTTTTGAGAACGGAGCTGTAAACGGTCTCGCCCACCGCTCTTCTCGGAGCCGCCATGCTGTAGACCACCATGTCCACCTTGCCGAGGTCAGCCTTGATGATGTCGATAACTTCCTTTTTGCACTCGTCAGAGAAACCATCGGCATTCACGGTCTTAGCATACAGACCGTCAGCCTTAGCGAACTTCTCGAAAGCCTGAGTGTTGTACCAGCCGGAGGTGGCAGTCTTGTTGCCCTGAGCGGGTCTGTCAAAGATAACGCCGATAGTCGCAGCGCCGCAGGAATACGCCGCCGAGATACGGCTCGCAAGTCCGTAGCCCATAGACGCACCGATGACCAGCACCTTTTTGGGGCCGTTCTTTGTTTCAGGCTGAGCCTTAACGTATTCTATCTGCTTCTTCACAGCAGCCTCACAGCCCACAGGATGAGCTGTTGTGCATATAAATCCTCTTACCTTAGGTTTAACGATCATTCTGAAAACTCCTTTCATGCTCATAAAAAGCGTACCCTTTTATTTTACCATATTATTCTTTATTTATCAAGTGTAATTTCGGGACAGATAAAGATTTTTTCGTCACATTCACGCAAGTCGTCGTTTTACGATCAACTAAACACACATAACAAATCAATCAAAAGCCACGCTACAAGCTCTGCGGCTAGCTGTAACGCTTAGATAAGTCAATCTGCACCACGAAGTTAAAAGGCGAGTTCCGAAGTGCAGCGCCATTAAAATCAACAGCCATACACGACAAACCTATCCCCTTAATATCGCAGCATAGCGTATCGCTATGAGAACAAAGGGATAGGGGTCACAGGGGTAAACCGTAGGTTTGACCCCTTCTTTGCGACTACACATCGTCTTGACGGCGGTAAAGCCACACCGCAAACAACCCGATAAATTGCACCTACATATTCCGATTTGCAGTAAAATTCATATTGACGTCAAGATCTCTGCTGATGTCAACATCATGTTAACATTATGACGGCATGATGTCGACATTATGACGTCATGATGTCGACATTTTGTCGCAAAGTAAAGTATAGTAAAGTAAAGAGAAAGTAGAGTAGAGTAAAGGAAAGCAGAGCAGAGGAAAGCAAGCCCCGCCTGCGCGCAAAAAAATGCCTGAGGATGTTCTCCTCAGGCGTTTGCTTGAATTATTTTATCACATATTTTCCGCTGGTCTGCAGGGTATAGACATCACCATCCTCCATGAAAGGCACCACTACAGAACTCAGGATATTTCCATCGGCGTCTGCAAGGATAAGAGTCTCACGCTCCTTCAGGCTGAAGTTTGCCTGTATCTGCATGAGAGCCTCCTGACTCTTGTTGTTCTTCATTACGATAAGAAGCTCGCCGCCTGCGGGGATAACATGGCTCGGAATGCTCCACTCATCGGGAGTCAGCTCGTCATCCGACATATACAGACCCTTTATAGTCACATCTTCCTCGTTGGGATTATAAAGCTTTATCCAGCCTGCATTCTTGTCGGTGCATATCTCGCTTATGCGCAGAGGCTGATCGTGCAGCTCCTTTTTCTCGGTATAGAGCTTTGCATATACGTTTCTCTCCACTGCCATATCGCCTGTGATGACCACCTCGGGAGTTGTGTACTCCACATCGTTTATCACCCACTTGACGAACTCGTAATCGTCATATACCTCCGCACGCAGAACAGATTCACACTGGGCGAAATACGTTCCGTACACCACACGGTTTCTGCCCTTCTGGGTGTTGAGGTATATATCCGCACCATCCGTGCCTGTGGCAGAGATATCGATCATATCCAGCGTAAGATCGAAATGGTTTATCATATCGTTCAGCACATAGGCGTAACGGTTTTCCGCAAAATCCCTGATCTGCCAGCGGCTCTCCTCGAAATTGCGTGTTCTCGCCCATTCGGAGGTTATGCCCAGCTCCAGAGCATACAGCTGCTCGGGATCGCTCACCTCGATAAGATCATCCAGCACCTCGTTGATATGCTCGGGGCTGAACGCATACGCCGTGAGATCGCACATGATATTTGCATAAAGCTCCTGCATATCCTTTCTCGCAAGCAGAGCCTGCAGCGCCTTGCTCTCGCCGCTCATATGCTTTCCTGTAAGCAGATCGGAAAGCGTGCGCAGCTTGTAGGTCTCTCCATAAAGCGCCCATGCAAACTCCGCGTCAAAGAACAGGAATCGCCATCTGCCGTCCATATATTCGGAGGTTATCTCCTCACCCTCTGCGGGATAATATCTGAACGCCTTGAAGTTATTGCCCGGCCAGTCCTTGTTTGAGATGAAGATCTGCATGCAGTAATATTGCATGAGATTCTCCACATCCACAAGTTCGCAAAGCTCCGCAAAAACTGCGTCATTTGTGAGATCCTTATCGTAATACTCGGTCATTTCGAGGTAATCCAGCAGCGGCTGTTCGATGGTCTCGCCGTCTTCCTCCAACTCTTCGATATCGGGTACTTCGATGTTCTCGATGATGCCGTACTGATCCTTATTGCCGCCGAACTGTGTGGCGAGATAATCGTTATGATACGCCTCATGCAGCCAGGAGAAGCCGTAATATTCGCCGTTCAGGAAAACAGCACAGGGAGTGGTGTTCTGTATGCAGGGGAAACCGTAATCCTGTGCAAGCTGCTGAGAAAGCTCATCACGCACGCCTGCAAACTCACGGTCATTCGCACCGTTTCTGAGAGTCAGCCTGTCGAACTCGAGAATAGGCTCTCCCTCTGCGTTCACCGCGTCGTCAAAGAAAGCATACTTGAACTTGCCGTTTTCGGGATCGTATTCCTTGCGTGCGATAAGGCGGAAGGACTTCTGATCCACAACTCTCGAATATCCGCCGACAACTCTTGCGCCCGCAGCCTGAGAGATCACCTGCTTGCCGTCGCTCTCGAACACCTCGACATACATCGGACGCTCGGATTCCCTGCCGCTCATGTAATAGTTACCGGGAGCATTGTAGGGTATCTCCTCGCCGGGGTGATCCTTGACATAATCATCGTATATCTTTCCCGGCACAGCAATGCCGTACTCGTAATCATAGAGATTATACGGATCTGTGCTGAGTACGAATATAAGAGTATCCTCCGAAAAACGCTCCTCAACCTCAGCGCCCGAAACAAAGCTCCTTGTATGTATCTTGCTCTGAACTCCGTCAGTAACGGATATCGCCTTGATGGTAGTCGCCTTTACCTCGGGGCCTGCGTTTATCTCGATAGGAGTGGAATAAAGCTGCGCAGGATCAATAGCGGGATCAGAGCCGTCAGTGGTGAAATAAATCTCCGCGCCATCCTTTGCGGAAAGCTCCACAAAAATGTTCTCGCTGTAAAAATCCGATTTGTGGGAGAATCCGATGGAATCACCCTCGGCAGGTACTATCTCGGTATCCGTCTGCGATGTGCTGAGCGTAAGGTCTCCATCCTCGCCCAGCATTGCAGAAACCTGCACAGGCTCGGGTGGAAACAGCGTATACAGCACGCACGCAACTATTCCGATAACTGCAATAATCAATAAAATAATGATTCTGTTCATATATTCTCCATAGATCAGATGTTGCTGTCGTTAACAAATTCCTTTTCCATGCGCTGATACAATTCGGGCATTGCCTTTCTGAAGTTCAACGGACGGAAAGTTTCTGCGTCCACAAAGCCGTGGGAGCTTGTACCCTCGCACAGCACGATATCCTCGTCTTTCTTGCGCACGGTATAGCAGAATTCTATCCTCGCAGGCGTAAAGCGGGATATCTTCGCCTCGATGATGAGGACATCCTCATACCTCGCAGGCTGGTGATATTTACAGGTGATGCCCGTAACAGGGAGCATCACGCCGCGCCTTTCCATTTCGGAATAGCTGATGCCCACAGCCTTGATGTAGTCTGTACGAGCCACCTCGAACCAGATGGGATATGTGGCATGATGCACTATGCCCATGCAGTCCGTCTCGGCATAGCGCACGGTTATTTCTGAATATGACGCCATTTCAACGCTCCTCTCTATGGGACTGGATAAGTCTCACCGCCCACGCCACCGCCTTATCGGGCGCAAATCTGCTTAAAGTCTTGCCTGCCATAATGAACGGTGACGGTGCTATCATCAGCTTTCCACCAAACATCTCACGCACTGCGTATTCCGCAACGTATTCACTGCTCTGCGGAGTCATGGTGAAATGCACGCCCGCCTTGTCAAGAAACTCCGTCTCCACGGGTCCCGGGCAAAGCACCGAGAGATATACGCCGCTCTTTTTGTGGCGAAGCTCCTCGTACACCGCCTGAGTCATTCGTATAACATACGCCTTTGATGCGTAATAGGACGAGAACATCGGTCCCGGGAAAAATCCTGCGGAGCTTGCGGTGTTCAGGATATATCCACCGCCGCGTTTCTCGAAATCCTGCAAAAACAGCTTGAACAGGATGTGGAACGCACGGATATTCAGATGCAGCATATCCAGCTCCTCGTCAAGCTCGGTCTTGATAAACTCGCCGAAAACACCCATTCCAGCGTTGTTGATGAAGATATCGATATCGTATTTCCGAACACGTCTGTGCAGCTCTCTGCACTGCTCCTCGCTGCGAAGATCGGCGGTGATGGTCTTTACCCTCACACCGTATTCCTCTTTAAGTTCAGCTTTCAGCGCCGCAAGTCTGTCTGCACGCCTTGCGGTTATGATGAGATCTATGCCGTGTCTTGCAAGCGAGCGTGCGATATCTCTGCCGATACCTGCGCTTGCACCCGTGACCAAAGCTACCATTTATCTGCCTTTCCTTACTTCTTCAGCGCCTTTGTTGTGCTGCCGTCAGCCTCCTGAATATAAACTCTGTCCAGCTGACCCACAAGGCTTGCCTTGAAATCCGCACGGTACTCATCACGGAGCTTCTGCTGCTCCGCCTTTTCCTCGTCCGTGAGACCCACGCTCTTGGATTTTATCGCAAGCTCGTTTATTCTTTCTATCTTTGCCTTTTCCATTATGTCTCCTTAACCCTTGTACTGCGGTTTCGCAAATCTGAACGGCGGCAGAGGTATCTCTGTCTCGCTGTCAAAAAGGGTGATATCATCAGTGTAGTTTGTCCAGAGGTAACGCACTGCAGTGGGATCAGCTACGCCCGTAACACGGATAACATCACTGCCTACCTCTGCGTTCCACTTATCTCTGTCCTGAAGCTCCGCCTTTGCAGGAACGAACTCACCGTCTGCGCCTGCGATCTCAAAGCCGTGGATCTCGCCACTCTCGCCTCTGATCTCCAGACCGTAAGCGGTGGTGATGAAGATATCCACACTGTCGCCGTTCCACTTCGCCTGATATGCGTCGGGATTATCGGTGCAGACCTCCTGCTCATTCAGCATAGCGCAGTCATAATAACCGTTCAGCGCAGCCATCAGGAAACGGTGACCCGGGGTCTTCTTATCCTTGGGATGTATCTCGTTGAACTCACCGCAATCGGTAAGAACAGCCAGAGCAGCGTGTCTGTCGCGCTTTGCCACCTTAGCCTGAGCCTCACGGACAAGGCACCAGTGCTTTCTGTCCTCCTCGCCGCTCCAGCGGTGCATCGGCAGCTGACCGATAACAAAGAACAGCTCCTCATCATTCCATGTGTCACGCCAGTTCTTCATCATCTGAGAGAGCAGAGTATCATACATCTCGGGGCGGTGATCGTCACTCTCGCCCTGATACCAGATAACGCCCGTCATGGTGTAGGGCGCAACACGCTCCACCATGCTCTTGTGCAGCACGCCTGGGCTCATGGGATTGAGCGGAGAATGCGGGCCGGGATACTTGTTCTCGCCGCAATATTCAAGGCAGCCACCCCATGTGGGATTCGGAACGGTGCTGTAATATTCAGCGCTCTTCTTCTCCCAGTTCATGTGATATTCCTGATAATCTCTGTAATCCTGCAGCAGCTCTTCAGTTGTTTTACCCTGAACTGCTGCGTCATATTCATCGAAATAGATGGCGGTATCGCCGTTTGCATATTCACGCTGCATCCATGCGGTAGCGGATGTGCCGCCCCAGTTACAGCCGATAATGCCCACTGTCATGCCCCACTCCTCGGAAAGCTCCTTGGCGAAATAGTAGCCTACAGCGCTCCAGCATTTTGCCGAATCCTTGTTATCAAAAGTGCTCCAGCTCATTTTGCTTTCACGCTCGAAGAATGTCTCGTCTGCAATGCTGAATTTCTGTGTGTAGTAAAAACGCACATCGGGAGCGTCGTTTTCAAGGCTCTCCTTGCCTGTGGTGCAGTTCTGCAGCTCGAACTCCATATTGCTCTGACCACCTGCAAGCCAAACTGCGCCCACTGCCACATTCTTATATGTAAGAGTGTCGATGCCATCGCTGATGATAAGCTCCACGCACTCCTGTGCAGGCTGCGGTGGCAGCACGGCAAGCCATCTGCCGTCATTTACCGTGGTGGAGACGCTTGCGGACTCCTCGCCTGTTATCTTTATCGTGAGCTTTGTACCATCAACGCCTGTGCCGAATACATTTATCGGTTTCAGATACTGAAGCACCATATTATCGCTGAATATCTGAGCCGTCTTAAAATTAGCCATGATCGTTATTTCCTTTCAGTTATAGGTGCAGGGCATTCTTCCCCACCATACTTAATTTATATTGTACATCCATATCCTTTAATTGTCAAGAGCGAATTAAAACGTTTTCACAAATCGGAATCTTTAATGTGGATCTCGATAGCGATTTAC
>JAZKZL010000027.1:0-6854 GCA_045612645.1 Oscillospiraceae bacterium | reverse complement strand
CGCCCGACAGCCGCTCGGCTACCGTTACCGCCGCCGCAGGCAGCGGAAAGACCGCCCTGCTGGTGGAGCGCGTGATACGCATCCTCTGCGATACGGAGCATCCCATACCTGCTGACAGCATCGCCATCATGACGTTCACCCGAAACGCAGCGGAGGAGTTCCGCCGCCGCATGACGGACGCTGTTGCAGCCGCTGCAAGAAAGGATCCGCAGAACGCATATCTTTCCGATCAGCTGATACGTTTCCGAAGTGCGCCCATCAGCACGATAAGCTCCTTTTGCCTGAGCGTTATAAGAGAACACGCCGAGGCTTTCGGGCTGCCGCTGAACTTTTCCATCATAGACGAGGCTAAGGCTGCCGTGCTGAAAGCCAACGCCCTCGATACGGCGATGGAGTATTTCTACTCCGAGGAGTTCGACCCCGAGAGCCGTGACAGGCTGTTCAAGACCTTTTCTTTCAGAGACGACGCACGCCTTGCGGAGCATATCGGCTCGCTGCATAACAGGATATCCTCCCTCACAGACCCGTACAAGTGGCTGGATGAGTGCGTGGAGGCTTATTCCTCCCCCGAGGCGGCGGAAAGTCGCTTTCTGCCCTATTACATGGACTATATCACAAGGCTGCTGGAAAGGATCCGCGGCAGCTTTGACAGCTATATGCGGCTGATACAGAGTCTGCCCGAGGAACACGCAGACCGTGCGAAGCTTGAAAAGATGTATCTTGATGACTATGACAAGATAGATCAGGCTATCAGCCGTTTCAACAAGCTGCCCGAGCAGCCCACGCTCTCGGAGGTGCATGAGTGCGTTTCAAACGTGGGACTTAACTCAAAGGGGCAGCTGCGCTTTGCCGCTCTCACCTGCAAGGATTCCTACGTCAAGGAGCAGGTGGAGCGCTCCCGCAAGCAGTTCAAGGAGGATTTCAAGAGCCTCACCTGCTGCGTGCCTTCCGCTGCCGATGTGGCGGAGGAGCTGCCCGAGCAATACGATGTGACCGCCTCTATGGCAAGGCTCGTGAAGATATACGGCGAGGAATACACAAGACTAAAGCGTGAGAGCGGCTACGTGGATTTCTCCGACTGTGAGCAGCTGCTGCTGAATAAATTACGCAGCGACGAGGGTTTCCGCAGTGAGCTTTCGCAGCGCTACCGCTGCATAATCGTGGACGAGTTTCAGGACACCAACGATATTCAATACGAGATATTCCGCCTGATATCCGCAGATGAGAACAACCTGTTCTTCGTGGGTGATATCAAGCAATCGATATATGCATTCCGCGGAGGAAATCCCCGCATAATGTCGCAGCTTTGCGACCCCGAGAGCGGCTCAAAGCACACGCCGCTGCCGCTGAACAAGAACTTCCGCAGCCGCAAGAGCGTTCTTGACACCGTAAACGCCATGTTCACAGGCGTGATGACTCAGAAATACGGCGATGTGAGATACGATGGATCCACCGCCCTCGTGGCAGGTGCGGAATATCCCACCGAGACCGCCGACTACACCTCCGAGCTGCATCTGCTGCACTATAACACGGAGCCTGACAAGGTGGCAGCCGAGGCTCGCTACACCGCACGGCTGATATGGGATATGCTGAACGATAAGTTCCCCGTAAAGGCGGAGGACGGCGGCACACGCCCTTGCAAGAGCGGAGATTTCTGCATACTGCTGCGCTCCATGACCCACGCCGAGCAATACAAGGCGGCACTCACGGAATGCGGCATTGCCGTGGATTCGGGCAGTTCAAGCAACTATCTCGCATCCGAGGAGATAACGCTCATTCTGAACTTCCTGAAAGTGATAGACAACCCCTTGCGTGACGAGGAGCTTTTGCAGGTGCTGATGTCGCCCGTGTACATGTTCACGGCGCAGGAGCTTGCCGAGGCAAGGCTCGGCGTACTCGGCATTGAAAAGCGCGAGGGCATAGACTACACGCCCCTTTATGAGCGCTACAAGAGCAGCACCCTTTTCGGCTGCATAAGCGCCTGCGCAAGAGCCGCTGACGCCGAGGAATTCGGCGCATTTTCAGAGGAGCTTTCCGAGGGCGAGCTTGCAGAGTTCCGCACGCTGCGTAAGGCGGGACACCCGAAGTGCATGCGCTTTATGGAGGATCTTACGAAATTCCGCTCCTTTATGGCAAACAGCTCCATAGAGCGCCTTATCCGCAGGATATACGACGATACGGGATTCTTCTCCGTTATCGCCACCTACGAGCAGGGCGAGCAGCGCCTTGCAAACATCAGGCTGCTGATGAAATATGCAGCGGATTTCGAGGATAACGGCAGCGGCACGCTGAGCGATTTCCTGCGCTACACCGATAAGGTGCGTGACAGCAGCGAGAGCTTTACCGAGGCTACCCTTGCGGAAAACGCATCGGGCAGCGTAAAGCTGATGACGTTCCATGCCTCAAAGGGTCTGGAAATGCCTATAGTCATCCTCGGCGAACTCGGCAAGGACGCAAACAAGCGGGATATGAGCGGGCCGCTGGTGTTCAACCGCAGTGCGGGAATAGGTCTGCGCTTTGTGGATATCGATCAGCGCTACCGCTACACGCCTTTCGGCTACAACGCCATAACCCTCGCAGAGCAGCAAAAGCAAAAGGGCGAGGAGCTGCGCCTGCTCTATGTTGCCATGACAAGGGCGAGAGAAAAGCTCATCATGATAGGAAAATGCGAGGAAAGCGATATCAACAAGGCGCGCACGCACATCTTCACGGATGATTTCGCCATGAGCGGCGACAGCCTGCTGGAATGGATACTCTCCTCCATGCTGCGCTACACTAACGCCGCAATACCCGAACACTGCTCCACAGAGGAATGCGGTGTGCTGCTTAATGTGGAATACAGCTACGAGCCGCCCTCCCTGCCGCAGAGCATGGAGCAGGCAGAGGCTGAGGATATAGCAGCTGCGGACGAGGAGCTTGCACAGCGCATAGCCGCTTCGATTACAGCGGAATACGCCGCCCCCGAGGGGATATCCGCACGCAGCCGCTACACCGTTACCGAGATAGCGCACATGATAGACGAGCTTGCAACTTCCGAAACACAGGGTGGCACGGTGTTCATGTCAAAGCCCTCGTTCGTGCCGAGAGGTACGCTGACGGGCAAGGAAGTCGGCGACGCCTACCACCACGTCATGGAGCATTTCCCCCTGACGGAGCTTATAAACGGCAAGGTCTGCGACACGGAATACGCAGCGGAAAGGCTCTCAGCGCTTAAAGAGCGCGGCGTTCTTGACGACGCCGAGCATAAGGCGGTGAAGCCGCAGCACATTGCGGCGTTCTTCAATTCCCCACTGGGACAGCGAATGCTCAAAAGCTCACGCATAGAGCGTGAATTCCCCATCTTTGCGGAGGTGCCTGCAAAGGATATCTTCGTTGATGAGGGCGGCATGACCATGATACAGGGCAGAGCCGATATGTTCTTCGTGGAGGAGGACGGAATAGTCCTCGTGGACTACAAGAGCGACACAAAGGAAAATCTTGAAAAGGAGCTGGAGGCTTACTCCCGACAGCTTTCGATATACCGCACGATACTCCCCATAATGACAGGGATAAAGGTCAAGGAGATTTACATTTATTCCTTCTCCTGCGACACAGCGGTTTCAGTCTGACATGAGGTGATACTACGAAAAAGCATATTCTTTTAAGAGCGGCGGCGCTGCTGATGGCAGGTGCGGCGCTCACGGCAACGGCTGCGGCAGAGAGCGTGGGATTCAGGGATGAATCGCTGCTCGTGCATGACGCAAAGGCAGCTTACGACAACAAATATACGAACATCCAGTGGAATACCGAAGCGGCAGAAAACGTCGGCGCTCCCGTTATCTACAAGGACAGCGTGCTGCTGCCCGTAGGAGATAAGCTGCTGCGATATTCCGAGGCAGACGGCACTAAGCTCGCCGAGATAAAGCTCCCCGATACGGCGGCTGTTGATTTCTCGGGTGTGATGTACGGCGATATCCTCGTTCTGCCGCTTGAAAACGGCATCTGCACGGTGAATATGACAACGGCGGAGGTTAAGACTCTGCACGAGGCTCACGGCACTGTGGACAGTGATGTGGCGGTGGCAGACGGCACCGTGTATTTCTCCGTGAAGAACGCCGACGGCGAGCATTTCTGCGGCGTGAGCCTTACGGACGGCAGCCTTTATCAGGGCGCCACCGCAAAGGATCAGGACATGACCTCTCCCACCAAACAGGGCGACAGCATTATAGTCGGCATGGGCGATGTGCTTGCCACTCACACCGAGGGCTACGGCGTATGCGAGATCCCCGTGGGCGGCGTGATAACAGGCGCTCCCTACGCATCGGAATACGCCGTGTACTTCTCTGCCGAGGGCAATGTCGTAAAGCTGCGACTCAATTCAGACGGCACTATGGAGGAGGACACCCTCGTCACCTGCGAGACAGGTGCGAATTCCTCTGCGCCGCTGCAGCACAACAACAGGCTGTATGTCACCTCCGATAAGGGACTTCACATCATCGACAGCATCAACATGGAGCTGATAACCACTCTGCCCGATATCGCAGGCGGCAGCGATCCTTTCCTCTGCCGCGGCAACGGCCCGAGAGTTTACACTGTTGCTCCCTATGAGGGCGGCAGATGGGCGCTTTACAGCGTCTACGACCCAGGCGAGGACGTGGAGCCGCAGACCGAGATACTCGCCATCATGGAGGATTTCGAGGGCGGCAAGGCGGCGGTCTCCGAAAACGGCACGATGTACTACCGTGACGCTCTGGGCAGGCTTTATGCGCTCACCCTTGTGGAATACAACATCGTAATGATAATCATAAGGCTGCTGATAATGGTGGCTCTCATCGCAGGCGTGTTCCTGTGGATAAGGATGGTGGGCAAGCGCAGAGCGCAGAACAGATTTTAAGGTGACGATATGAAAAAGATACTTTTTATCGCAACAGGCGGCACCATCGCCTGCGGAGAGACCGCGGCAGGTCTTGCCCCCGAGGCTACGGCATCGCAGCTGCTTTCCGCACTGCCGCAGCTGAAAGACATCTGCGAGATAGCGGCGGTGCAGCTGTTCAATCTTGACAGCACGAATATGTCCCCCCGCGAGTGGACTGAGCTTGCCACCGAGATTCAGCGCTGCTACAGCGATTTCGACGGCTTTGTGGTGGCTCACGGCACAGATACTTTAGCATACGGGGCAGCGGCGCTCTCCTGCCTTATTCAGGGCAGCGCAAAGCCGATAGTGCTGACAGGCTCGCAGCTGCCGATGGGTGCGGAAAACTCTGACGCTCCACGCAATCTTTACGACGCTTTCCTCACCGCCTGCAGCGGACTCTGCGGCATTGCGGTGGTGTTCAGCGGACGTATCATTGACGGCAGGTGCGCAAGGAAAGTCCACACCCGTGATTTCGACGCTTTCCGCAGCATCGGCAGAGAGGACATCGGCTTTGTGCGTGACGGCGCTGTGACTCTCTTTGAACCGCAGAACGAGGACTCCGCTCCGATATTCTTCAACAGGATGGACACGGCGGTGGCGCTTATAAAGCTCATCCCTGCGCTCTCCACTGCGATACTGGACTATGCGGCGCAGAATGCGAGGGTGCTGATAATAGAGGGCTTTGGCACGGGCGGATTCCCCGATTACGGCGGCAAGGAATTCGAGCAGAAGATAGCCGAGCTTACGCTCTGCGGCACGATAGTCATCATGACCACGCAGGTGCCTGAGGGCGGCTGCGATATGTCGCTTTACGAGGTTGGACGAGAGGTTAAAAAGCGCTACCGCATCATCGAAGCAAAGGGCATGACCACCGAGCTTGCCGTGATGAAAGCCATGTGGGCGCTCTCCTTTGCGTACAGTGCGGAGGATTTCGCCGACCTGTTTCTGAGGGAGATATGATATGAACGATACATTAAAGACGATAAGCTCACGCCACAGCTACCGTGGCTCATACAAGGCGGAAAGCGTGCCTAGAGAGCATCTCACCGCCATAATGCAGGCAGGTCTTGACGCGCCCTCGGGCTGCAACAAGCAGACCACCTCGCTCATCGCCGTGGACGAGCCGCAGCTGCTTTCCGAGCTGCTTTCGATGATAGACCCGCCGATATGCGAGACCGCTCCTGCGGTGATATGCGTGCTTACGCAGCGTATCTGCGCATATCGAGACAAGTGCTTTGCGGTGCATGACTACTCCGCAGCGATAGAGAATATGCTGCTTGCGATAACCTCGCTCGGCTATGAAAGCTGCTGGTATGAGGGTCACATCACGGATGAGGACAGGATATGCGACAGGCTCGCAGAGCGGCTCGGCGTACCTGAGGGATATGATCTTGTCTGCATTCTCCCCGTGGGCAAGGCGGCAGACGAGGTGAAAGCGCCGAGGAAAAAGCCTTTCGCAGAGCGTGCTTGGTTCAACGGATTCAATAAAAGTTAAGATATCGGAGGATAACAATGTTAGAAGAACTCAAAAAGAAAGTATACGAAGCGAATATGCTGCTGCCAAAGTACGGACTTATCACCTTTACTTGGGGCAACGTTTCGGGTATCGACCGTGAAAGGGGTCTTGTGGTTATCAAGCCCTCGGGCGTGGAATATGACGTGATGACTCCCGAGGATATGGTGGTGGTAGACCTCGCAACAGGCGAGCGTGTGGAGGGTAAGCTGAATCCCAGCTCCGATACTCCCACACATCTTGTGCTTTACCGCAGTTTCCCCAACATCGGCGGCGTGGTGCATACTCACAGCCGCTGGGCAACGGTGTATTCCCAGTCGGGAAAGGGCATTCCCGCTCTCGGCACCACCCATGCGGACTATTTCTGTGGTGTCGTGCCTTGCACCCGCGAACTGACCGTGCAGGAGGTCAAGGAGGCCTATGAGGTCAACACCGGCAAGGACATCA
>JAZKZL010000026.1:0-4308 GCA_045612645.1 Oscillospiraceae bacterium | reverse complement strand
GGTATCCGTCTCGTTGAGCGTGAGGAGGATCTCGAAGCGCAGTACACCGCTGCACAGCAGGAGGCACTGCAGTTCTTCGGCAACGATGAGGTATATATTGAGAAGTTCATCGTAAACCCCCGTCATGTGGAGATACAGCTGTTGGCTGATGAGCATGGAAATGTGGTGCATCTGGGCGAGCGTGAATGCTCCCTGCAGAGAAAGAATCAGAAGGTTCTGGAGGAAAGCCCCAGCCCCATTATGACTCCCGAGCTTCGTGAGCGCATGGGTAAGGCTGCTGTGGCTGCTGCAAAGGTGAGCGGCTATCAGAATGCAGGCACCATCGAGTTCCTTGTTGATAAGGATAAGAACTTCTATTTCATGGAGATGAACACCCGTATTCAGGTGGAGCATCCCGTTACCGAGCTAGTTACGGGCATAGATCTCGTAAAGGCTCAGATACGCATTGCGGCAGGCGAAAAGCTGTGGTTTACTCAGGATGATGTGAAGCTCAGCGGACACGCTATCGAGTGCCGTATCAATGCGGAGGATCCCCGTCATAATTTCCGTCCCTGTCCCGGAAAGATAAAGTCCCTGCATATCCCAGGTGGCTTTGGTGTGCGCATCGACACCGCTGTATACACAGGATATGAGATAACTCCTTTCTATGACAGCATGATCGGTAAGATGCTGGTCACCGCTCCCACAAGAGAGGAAGCTATCATGAAGATGCGCGTGGCTCTTTCCGAGTTCATAATCGAGGGCGTGGATACCAATATTGATTTCCAGCTTTGCCTGTTGAAAGACGAGGATTTTGAAAAGGGTAATTTCGATATCGGTTTCCTTAACCGAAAGAACGTAATGGGGGAGTGATTCTGAATGGCACTTGAAGATCTGTTTAAAGTCGTAAAGGAGCGTTTTGGTGCTGAACAGCCTCAGCCTGTTTCGGAAAAAGAGGTCGAGATCCCTCAGGATCTGCTGTTTAAATGTCCCCGTTGCTCCAATGTGATATATAAGGAAGAATTTGAGCATGCTATGAAGGTCTGCCCCAAGTGCGGATATCATGCGCGTCTTACATGGAAGGAGCGCCTTGATCTTACAGTGGATAAGGGCAGCTTCAGAGAGTTTGACGAGAGCATGCATTCACTCAATCCCATCGGTTTTCCGAAGTACGAGGACAAGGTGGATAAGCTTTCCGAGCAGGTAGGCATGAAGGACGCTATCAAGACAGGCGAATGTACCATTCGCGGTTACCGCTGCGTTATCGGCATTATGGACAGCCATTTCATGATGGCAAGCATGGGCAGCGTTGTTGGCGAGAAGATCGCCCGTGCGTTTGAGTATGCCACCGAGCATAATCTGCCTGTTGTAATGTTCACCGCTTCGGGCGGCGCAAGAATGCAGGAGGGAATCATCTCTCTCATGCAGATGGCTAAGACCAGCGGTGCGGTCAAGCGCCACAGCGATGCAGGCGGTCTGTACATCACCGTTATGACCGATCCCACCACGGGCGGCGTTACAGCTTCCTTTGCAAGCCTCGGTGATGTCATCCTTGCAGAGCCTAAGGTGCTTATCGGCTTTGCGGGCAGACGTGTTATCCAGGATACCATCCGTCAAAGACTTCCCGATGATTTCCAGTCCGCTGAATTTCTGCAGGAATGCGGCTTCGTGGATATGATCGTTGAGCGTGGAATGATGCGCAAGAGAGTATCCAATATTCTTAAATTACATGGTTTTCCGAAGGAGGGTACAGGCAGATGAGTAAGCTTACAGCCTGCGAAAGGCTTGAAATAATCCGCCACAAGAACCGTCCTACGGTCAATGACTATATCCCTGCGATGTTCACCCGTTTCATGGAGTTCCACGGCGACCGTCTTTACGGTGACGATGCGGCTATCATCGGTGGTATAGGATATCTCAGCGAGACTCCCGTAACTGTTATTGCACAGGTGAAGGGCAGAAATCTCGATGAGAACAAGAAGTCCAACTTCTCCATGCCCCATCCTGAGGGTTACCGTAAGGCGCTGCGCCTTGCAAAGCAGGCAGAGAAGTTCCACAGACCCGTTATCTGTCTCGTTGACACTCCCGGTGCATTCTGCGGTATCGAAGCGGAAAAGCGCGGTCAGGGCGAGGCTATCGCAAAGAATCTTGCTGAGTTCATGACACTCAGAACACCTGTTATCTCCGTTGTTCTCGGAGAGGGCGGCAGCGGCGGCGCGCTGGCACTTGCAGTGTGTGATGAGCTGGCTATGCTCGAAAATGCGCTGTATTCCGTAATTTCTCCCCGTGGTGCGGCATCAATCCTGTGGAAAGACGGCACAAAGGAGAAGGAGGCGTGCGAGGTGCTGAAGATCACTGCAGAGGATCTCACAGGCTTCGGCGTGTGCGACAGGATCATCCCCGAGCCTGATGGTGGAGCGCACAACAGCAAGGAGCAGACCGCTGACAGCATCTACGAATATCTTGTTGACGCTGTGTACAGACTGAAAAATACAGATATTGATACACTTTTGGAGCAGCGTTATCACAAATTTAGAAAAATTGGTATGTTTGCCGAATAAGTTTGTGAAAAATAACTTGTAAAAAAAGCATTTTTGATATTGATTATTTCCGATGAATGCTTTATAATATTACATGAAATGCCGCACATATTTCGTGGCAAATAATTTGGAGGGTATTAACCATGATTTTTGAAAAGATTAAGAAGCTTATCGCAGACCAGCTCGATGTTGAGGAGGATGCTATCAAGGAGACATCTTCTATCCAGGATGATCTCGGTGCAGATTCTCTGGACGTTGTTGACCTCGTAATGAGCATCGAGGATGAGTTCGATGTTGAGATTCCCGAGGATCAGGTTGAGAACATCAAGACTGTAGGCGATATCGTTAAGTACATCGAGGATAACCAGTAATTTCTTATCTCTGATGACGGAACGCCCCTGTGCAGTGCATGGGGGTGTTTTTTTATTGATTTGTGCATTTTACTGTTTTTTTGTGCATATTAAACAGAACGAGAACATTGTTTTATGCATTTGTGCCTTATGGGAGTCTTTAAATCGACGAAAAAGTTGTCATTATTGATAAATCGCATATCTAACGCCGAAAACCTTATTGTAATAAAGGTGGTTTTGTGCTATAATTAATGTGAACGATTACTTTGGAGAGGAGCGTTTCTGATGCTGCCGCTGCTTGTTGTGGCAATCGTGCTGGCAATAGTGTTTGCTGGTGCTTTTGTTGCGTCACTGATAACGATACATCGCCTGAAAAGATCCTCTTCGGAGCTTGAAGGCATAGATATGATGACAGGCCTATATAACCGCGATGGTTTTCTGAAGGCTTCGGGCGAGATCATGAAGAACCTGTCTGCTACGGGCGCAGGTGCAGCTATGCTGGTACTGGATGTTGACGGAATCGGCAGGATAAACACCATGTTCGGCCCCGAGGTGGGTGATGGAGTGGTGAAGAGTTTTGCGGATAATATCAGCTCCATCTGCGCTGACAGATATATCTGTGGCAGAGTGGATACGGATGATTTCGCAGTACTGCTTACCTATCATAACAGCGATGATGTCACTGAATTTATTGCCGATTTTGAAAAGGGTCTGTCAAGCCGTTTTTCGGGTACTACGATCTCAGAGCGTATAGATTATTACGCAGGCGTTGCGGTTTACGATGGATACGATGATATACTTACGCTTTTCAATAAGGCTAATCTCTGCATTATCACCAAAGACGGCGGAAGAATAACGTGGTTTTCTGCCGAGATGGAGCAGCGTATGGTGGAGAATGAGCTGCTTCGTACAGAAATGCTGGAGGCGCTTGAACAGGGACAGTTCGAGCTTTACTATCAGCCGAAGATCAGCTTCAGAACAGGCTCTGTAATGGGCGTGGAGGCGCTGATACGCTGGCATCATCCCACCAAAGGCTTTATTCCGCCCAGTGCGTTTATCCCGCTTGCCGAGCAGACGGGAATCATAACCAAGATAGATGAATGGGGTCTGCGCACTGCCTGCGAGCAGAATATCAAGTGGCAGCAGCAGGGTCTCCCGCCCGTGAAGATATCCGTGAATATGTCGCAGGCGCAGTTCCACCACACCGATGTCGTGGCGACTGTCACCAATGCCCTCAAAGAGACGGGGTTGGATCCTCAGTTACTTGAAATAGAGGTCACCGAGACGATGGCAATGCAGGATATAGAGCGCACCGTGGACGTTCTCGGACGCATACGCGGCATGGGTGTAAGCATTTCCATGGATGACTTCGGCAGTGGCTATTCCTCCCTCAATACCCTACAGGAGTTCGACTTCGACCTCGTGAAGCTCGACATGGG
>JAZKZL010000025.1:0-31130 GCA_045612645.1 Oscillospiraceae bacterium | reverse complement strand
CAGAGCGAAATGAGAAAGCCACAGATCCTAGAAACCCGCCTTTCGCCTGGGCTTTGTCCCTGCCGAAGGCCGGTTGACGACGTAGATGGCGCTTTATCGGCAGCCGTAGATATCCTTGATAGAGCGTGTGACCAGTCGCTTAAACAGCGGTGCAACTCTGTCTGCAGTCTCCTGTACCTCTGCATGGGTGAGAGGATTCTGCGAAATGCCTGCCGCAAGGTTGGATATGCAACTTATGCCGCATATTTCCATGCCTGCATGACGAGCCGCCATAGCCTCAACGGCAGTGGACATTCCCACTGCATCTGCACCGAGTGCAGCGTACATGCGTATTTCAGCAGGGGATTCGTAATTCGGGCCTGTGGTCTGAACGTAAACGCCCTCGCGCAGCGGTATCTTCTCGTCCGTTGCCGCGTTTCTGATGATGGTTCTGAGTTTCTTCGAGTATATCTCGGACATATCGGGGAAACGCACTCCCAGTTCATCCACATTTGCACCGATAAGCGGTGAAGGGACAAAGGACGAGATGTGGTCTGTTATCATCATGAAATCGCCGCAGTTAAAGGTGCGGTTGATGCCGCCTGCCGCATTTGTAAGGAACAGCGTCTTTGCGCCCATCAGCTTCATGAGCCTTGTGGGCAGCACCACATCGGACATCTTATAGCCCTCGTAGTAGTGAACACGTCCCTGCATTGCAACTATAGGAACACCGCCTGCATAGCCGAATACAAATCTGCCCTTGTGACCTGCAACTGTGGAGATTGGGAAACCCTCCAGCTCGTTGTAGTCAAGCGTTTCCTTGATATCCATGGTATCCGCATAATCGCCCAGACCGCTGCCCAGAATGAGCGCTATCTCGGGCTGAAAGCTGATCTTCTTTTCAGCGGAATTGTAGCATTTTAAGAGCTTTTCGTATACCTCGTTCATTTTATACCTCCCAGCCGTTGAGATACTTCTCCTGTTCGGGTGTGAGCTTATCTATCTCAATGCCCCAGCTTGCGATCTTTCTGAGAGCTACCTCTCTGTCGACCTCTGCGGGAACATTAACGGTCATGCTGCCGTCCTTGCCGAGCTTGCCCTTGTTCTTTACAACGTGGAGGGCAGAGAGCGCCTGAATAGCAAAACTCATGTCCATGATCTCTGCGGGGTGACCGTCGCCTGCAGCGAGGTTTACAAGTCTGCCCTCTGCAATGATGAATACAGTATTTCCGTTTGCGAGCTTGTATCCCATGATGTTGTTTCTTGCGAGATAGCTGTCCACTGCGATCTCACGCAGCTTTGCCATGTTTACTTCCACATCGAAATGTCCTGCGTTGCAGCAGATCGCACCATCCTTCATGTTGAGGAAAGCCTCCTCGCCGATAACGTCTGCACATCCTGTAACTGTTACGAAGAAATCGCCGATCTTTGCAGCCTCACGCATGGGCATTACCTTGAAACCGTCCATTACGGCCTCCATAGCCTTGATGGGATCGATCTCGGTCACGATGACCTCAGCTCCGAGGCCCTTTGCTCTCATAGCAACGCCCTTACCGCACCAACCGTAGCCTGCAACAACAACATTTTTGCCTGCAACAATGAGGTTTGTTGTGCGGTTGATGCCGTCCCATACGGACTGACCTGTGCCGTAGCGGTTATCGAACAGGTGCTTGCAGTCAGCGTCGTTTACCAGCACCATAGGGAACTTCAGCGCACCTGCCTTATCCATGGCAAGCAGGCGGATGATGCCTGTGGTGGTCTCTTCGCAGCCGCCGATGACTTCGGGGATAAGTTCGGGACGCTCGTTGTGGATGAGATTTACAAGGTCGCCGCCGTCGTCGATGATAACATTGGGACGTGCGTCGATTACCTTTGAAATATGACGGTGATACTCTTCATCAGTAGCGTCATACCATGCGAAGACATTAAGTCCGTCGTGTACCAGTGCCGCAGCTACATCATCCTGTGTGGACAGGGGATTACTGCCTGTTACATACATCTCTGCGCCGCCTGCAGCCAGCACCTTGCAGAGATATGCGGTCTTTGCCTCCAGATGCACAGAAAGTGCCACACGCAGACCTGCAAAGGGCTTTTCTGCGGCAAATTCCTGCTCGATGCCTCTCAGCAGGGGCATATTGCGCTTTACCCACTCTATTTTTCTTGCGCCGCTCTCCCAGAGATCGGCGTTTCTGATTTCACTTGCCATAATTTGTTTCTCCTTTATTTTATGTACTGATTATTTACAGATTTTCAGCCAGAATACCGCAGGCGATGCGGATTCCCGAATTTCCCGCAGGCTGTGATGTGAAGTCATCGGGGCGGCTGTGGAGTATTATCGTTTTACCCGAAATGTTTTCCGCTTGCACCCTGTCGAGATATATCCCGAACACTGCAGTGCCGCTCTCGTCCGAAAACACGGGCGGAAGATCGCCTGCATGATAGGGATGCTGTCCGCACCACACACCTTCTCCGCAGAGATCAAGATGCTCTCCAGCGTCGGAAAAGCCGTTCTCTGCTGTGCAGACCACTCCGTCGTGAATATGGAATCCGAACACCTGCGATGCGGGAAGTCCCTCGAATTGGGCTTCCAGATAAACGGAATCGGGCAGCCAAAATACTGCGGCAGTGCCGCTGATATCCTCGTGACCGAGACCGCCTCTCAGCAATCCGATGAGTGCGGGGCGTTCCGATTCCATATAAGAATATTTGTGAATATGCTGCATATTAACCACCTCTTTCGAGGTATTATATGCGGTTTAGTTTGTACTCTTTACATCCTTGCGAATAAAAAGAACACCGATTGTATCCTCTCCGCAGTGACAGGCAACGGTACAGCCCGCATCTGTGATAGCGATCTCCTTGAAGTTGCTGTTGTTCTTGACCTCGGCGGCGGTAAGCTCTGCGAATTCCTTAGTGCAGGTGCTTGTAACGAAGATGAGTTCGTCATCATATCCAATGCCATTGAGTCTGTCCTTTACATACTCTTTCATGGTCTTTTCCATGTTGCCGCGATATTTCTTTGTTACTTTCATCTTGCCGTCGATAACATCGATGCAAGGTCTCAGCTTCAGCAGATTTGCGCCGAGAGCTGCAATGGATGAGCAGCGTCCGCCTTTATGGAGATACTCAACGTTTGCCACGAAGAAACTAGCGTCCACTCTGGGGATGATCTCTGTGCGCAGCTTGGTTACGATCTCTCCTGCGGAAAGACCTTTTTCAAGAAGTTTTGCAGCGGATACCGCCACAAGTCCCTCACCCGTGGAGAGGTTGCGTGAATCCACAACATAAACCTGACCCTCAAAATCCTCCGCAGCGATGCAGGCGTTCTGATAGCAGCTGGAGAATTCGGAGCTGATGGTTATCATGATAAGCTCATCACAATCCTGAAGCTGCTCCTTGTAGAACTGACAGAAGTCATCTACATTGAGTGCTGCGGTGGAGCAGAGCCTGCCTGTGGTGCGGTAATGCTCGAATACTTCGTTTCTGGAGATCTCAATGCCGTCCTTCAGCGTCACACCGTCACGGGTGACATATAGCGGCAGAGTGGTTATGTTGTAGCGCTGCTTAAGCTCGTCCGAAAGATCGCATACAGTGTCTGCGGTGATCTTTATATTGCTCATTTGGATTTTCCTCCATTATATTTTTAGTTGAATGACAACTGGTTTTCATGCTTTGGCTGCAAGTGCGTTCAGCACTCTTGTAAGTTCTTCCTCTAGGCAGCTGTGGAACAGCGTGAACAGTATATCGGCGCTTCCCAGCAGGAGGAGATTCTTGTTTGTGATAGCGGCAAGGGCGGGAACGTATGTGTAGATATATCCCTTGAACCATTCGGCGTCGTAGGTGGGGACGGGTTTTCCGTTCTTCACCATGCGGCGGATATCCTCAAAATCATAGGCAATGACATTATCGTAGTTGCCTGCACCTTTTTCAATGACCATGTCATAGATCGTTTTTATCTGACGGTCATTCAGGTAGCCGCCCGCGGTCTTGATGTTCTTCAGCTCGGGGAGGCGTACCGCAAAGGAATACACCATAAGCGACAGCACACGTTCATATTCGGGGGAGTTCATCTCGGTGCAACGTTCCTTGTCCAGCTTTATTCCGGTGTTGTAGAGCGCCGCGGTATCGGAGATGTTGTTTAGTGCGATCTTGAACACATCCTTGATGTTGATGTTGTAGAAATCCTTGTCCGCGATCATGTAGATGTACTTCACTGCATTGAACAGAGATACTCCTGCTTTTACTACAGTTTCTGACAGCAGCGTAAAGGCTGTGCGTTCGCTGATAAATTCCATGGTCTGGCATTCCTTTCAGATGTATGATAGAACAAACTACCATTATTATATACTTTTTTTATATATTTTTCAAGAGCAGTAGGACATAAACATGCAATTTTGTATGATATTACAAAACATACAGCTTGTCATAGGTTAAGAAGAACATGTTATTGCTTTTGGTGCGGGAACTGATGATTTTTGCGCGGTGTGCATAATGTACAAAAACGATTCGATAAATTATACTTGTGTGAGTTGTTTTTTACATAAAAGCTCTTGATTTATTTTGGGAAAGGTTGTATAATTAATATATATCATTCTCGACATTATTATTTTGATTTAAGGAGTATAACATTATGAGCAACGAAAAGATCAATCTGCTTGACATCATCGACCGAAAGACTCTCCAGAACCTGCAGGATGCTTTTGCCGAGGCTACCGGTATGGCAGCTCTCGCTACGGACGATACAGGTGCTGTTACTGAACTGAGCAACGGTACGGATTTCTGCATGAACTTCACAAGGAAGTCTCCCATCGGCTGTGATCGCTGCAACAAGTGCGATCTGCAGGGTGGCGAGGAATCCAGCCAGACAGGACGTCCCGCAGTATATTACTGCCACGGTGGTCTTGTAGACTTTGCAGCTCCCATCGTGCTGAATGGTCAGCACATCGGCTCTCTTATCGGCGGTCAGGTTCTGCCTGAGGAGCCTGATGAAGAAAAGTTCCGTAAGATCGCAGTTGAGATCGGTGTGGATCCCGATGAATATATCGAGGCTCTGCGCAAGATCAGGATCGTTCCCAAGGAGCAGATCGACGCTGCTGCAAATCTGCTGTATCAGATGGCAAATGCACTTTCTCAGGTTGGCTATCAGCGTATGCTGGCAGTTCAGAAGACCGCAGAGAGCGAGTCTGTTGTGAATGAGATCAATGCAAAGTTCGATGATATCAACAAGCGCATCGACGCAGTTACAGAGAGCATGGGTTCGCTTGCTGAATTCTGCAATGAGATAGAGACTGCTACACAGAAGTCTGTCAAGGCTGTCGAGAATACCGACAATATCGTAAAGGCTATTGAGTCTTCCTCCACACAGCTGACTCTGATTGGCTTCAACGCTTCCATCGAGGCAAAGCGTGCAGGCGGCATTTCCGGTGCAAGCTTCAACGTTATCGCACAGGAGGTGCGTTCTCTCGCAAACCGCAATACAAAGCAGGCAGGCGAGGTAGAGGCTACACTGACCGAGATCAAGAAGGCTATCAATAACATCAATCAGCAGCTTGCCAGCGTAAATGCTGCCGCTGAAAAGAATTCTGCTGCTGTTGAGGATCTGAGAAATCTTCTGAAGGAGACCAGCGAGCTGGTACACTCCATACAGTAATATCTTTAAGCCACGGCTAATATACAACAAACAACGAAAGGAATGGTAAAATCCTATGGCTAACCGTTTTATTCTTAACGAGACATCCTATCATGGCGCAGGTGCTATTTCCGCTATCGCCGATGAGGCTAAGAACAGAGGCTTCAAGAAGGCTCTTGTATGTTCTGACCCCGATCTTATCAAGTTTGGCGTAACAAAGAAGGTTACTGGTATTCTTGATAATGCAGGTCTTGTATATGATATCTTCTCCGATATCAAGCCTAACCCCACTATCGAGAATGTACAGGCAGGTGTTGCGGCATTCAAGGAAAGCGGCGCTGACTACATCGTAGCTATCGGCGGCGGTTCTTCTATGGATACTGCAAAGGCTGTAGGTATCATCATCACCAATCCCGAGTTTGCTGATGTAAGAAGTCTTGAGGGTGTTGCTCCCACAAAGAATCCTTGTGTTCCCATTATCGCTGTTCCCACTACAGCAGGTACAGCAGCTGAGGTTACCATCAACTACGTTATCACAGATGTTGAAAAGGATCGCAAGATGGTATGCGTAGATCCTCATGACATCCCGATCGTAGCAGTTGTTGATCCCGATATGATGGCTACAATGCCCAAGGGTCTCACAGCCGCAACAGGTATGGATGCTTTGACACATGCTATCGAGGGTTACATCACCAAGGGCGCATGGGAGCTTTCCGATATGTTCCACCTGAAGGCTATCGAGATCATCGCACGTTCTCTGAGAGGCGCAGTAGACAACACTCCTGACGGACGTGAGGGCATGGCTCTCGGTCAGTACGTTGCAGGTATGGGCTTCTCTAATGTAGGTCTTGGTATCGTTCACTCCATGGCACACCCCCTCGGTGCGCTGTATGATACACCTCATGGCGTGGCTAATGCTATCATTCTTCCCACTGTTATGGAGTACAATGCTCCCTGCACAGGCGAGAAGTACCGTGATATCGCAAAGGCTATGGGCGTTCAGGGTACAGAGAACATGACTCAGGAGGAGTACAGAAAGGCAGCTATCGACGCTGTTAAGCAGCTCTCCGCTGATGTTGGAATCCCTGCTGATCTGAAGGAGATCGTAAAGCCTGAGGACATTGCATTCCTCGCACAGTCTGCTTATGATGATGCTTGCCGTCCCGGCAACCCCAGAGATACCTCTGTTGAGGAGATCACCGAGCTTTACAACAAGCTGATGTGATTTTGATCTGAACAATACGAAAGCCGCTCCATAAGGTGCGGCTTTTTTGTGTGTTTGAATTGAGGGATAATTGTAATGCACAGAAATACAGGGGATCAGTGGCAAACGTAATGGTTTTGCGAAGCAAAATCCATTTTCCTTAAGGGAAAATGGAAATGGAGTTTGCGACCGTGTAAGCAGCGTAAGCGAAGCGTCGCTGCGTCACTGTCACATTTTTTTGATTCTTATTTTGAAGCGCTTTCCACAGCCTCTTGCAAGCTTGTCACGAAGCTCCATGGGCGTTCCGCAGAGGAACTGAGTCTTGTCACAGATGATGGTATCCATGCTTTTGCCCTCTGAGTCAACAGGGCAGATATAAAAGCTGTGGCTGCATTCGTAAGCAACGGCAATGTTCTTGTATGGGATATCTGTAACGGTAGTGGAGGATTCATCCTTGGCAAGCTGTGAGCGTCTTGCAACTGCATTGCCTTCCTCATCCAGTTCCTGTTCGGAGGGGAGAGCCTCGCTTACGGAAAGCTGTATACACTCCTCGGCAAATTCGGCGTTGATTATCTTGCCATAGGATTGTTCCAAAGCGTCTGCCTGCTTATTGAAGTAGGCGATACGCATATTGTGCGGCAGCGTTGCCAACACAAAGAATATAACGCCAAATACGACAATAAGATACCACACATTCCTTGGATCATCAGACTCCTTGCCTATTGTACACCATAGGGCGGCTAGCGTGAGCAGAAAGAAGGCTGCTGCGCCGTAGTAGCAGAGCGTCTGAAGCGGCTTCACACGCATGAGGTAAAGAAAATCCGAAAGTGAGCGGATGCGAGCCATGGTACACATGGTTTCGCAGATGAGCTTGTCTGCATTCATGCTGTCCTCCCGGGCGGAGTTCATTTCCTGAAACATCCGTGTGAGCTTTGATTCCTTGGATTCGGTGATCTCTTTTTTCGATCTTATTCTGTTGAGATTCATTTGTATTCCTTTCGGTCAGGGGGGATTATGTTTTATATCAGTATATCATATTTGCCCGAAAAATGCAACGAGGATATGACCTGCTTGCGAAAATATCCAAAAGCTATTGTGATATCATGATAAAGTATGTGGAAAATGCAGAGTAATTATTACAGAATGGTGACAATATAAGCAAAACTGTTGACATTTGGCTGTATTTCGGTTATATTGTTAGAGAATAGATATTATGAGTTACTATGCCTAACTCTCAGACGAAAGGTTGACAATAATTTATGTTAAAGGATACTTCACTGTGCATGGGATGTATGTGTGATAAGACATACGATGGTCCCTGCAAGCTGTGTGGTTACAGCGACGATACTCCCTGCATTCCGTCGTATCTGCGCCCTAAGACGTTTTTGAACGAGCGCTATATCATCGGTAAGGTGATAAGCTATAACGGCGAGGGTGCGGTTTATGTCGGATTCGATACTGCAACAGGCACAAAGGTCACTATCAAGGAATTTATGCCCGATACGCTCTGCAGCCGCAGAAAGGGCGAGGATGAGATAGCTGTAAATGCTGATATGATGCCATTGTACAAGACATATCTCTCGGAATTTGTGGATCTTAACAGAACACTTATGAAGTCAAGGGGAATGTCTCATCTGCAGACGGTGCTGGATGTTTTCTCTGAAAACAACACCGCTTATGTCGTGTTTGAGTATATCAGCGGAATTCCGCTCGGCACATATCTTGCAAATTCCTCGGGCGAGCTTACGTGGGAGCAGATAAAGGAGCTTTTCCCTCCCATTTTCACAACTCTGAGCCTTGTGCATGCTGCAGGAGTTATACATAGAGGAATAAGCCTTTCCACCATCTATGTTACAGATAAGCTGGAGCTGAAGCTGACAGGCTTCTCCATCTCTGCAGCGCGCACTACCAATACTGAGATCGCGTGTGAGATATTCGGCGGATATGCCGCTCCCGAGCAGTATACCAATGATGACTGGAACGGTACATGGACAGATGTGTACGGTATTGCGGCAGTGCTTTATCGTTGCCTTACAGGCTGCACCCCCACTGAAGCCATAGCACGAACAGGCACAAGTATGCTTGAGCCTATGATGATAAACCGCAATGTTCCGTCTACTGTTTCCAGAGCGATAATGAAGGGTATGAATCTTTCCACAGACGGAAGGATACGCACCATAACCGAGTTCGTTGACAAGCTGTTTGAACAGCCTAAATATGTGGGTATAGACAGAAATGGCGATAAGCCCCTTACAAAGCAGCAGGCTAAGAAGCTCAGAAAGCAGAAGAAAGAACGTGCTAAGACCATTGCTGCTCTGGTGTTTGCAGGTCTTGTGCTTATTGCATTCGTTGCTGTATTCGCGTGGGCGCTGAAGCAGGAGCCTCAGCCAAACGACAGCTCTTCCGATATAGTTACTGAGGAGATCACCACTTCTGCTCCCGCAACCACGTTACCTATGGTTGAAACAGAGGAGCCGACAGTTCCTGAAACAGTTGAGCCACTGCCTCCCGAGGCGAATATCAGCCTGCCTGATTTCACAAATCGTCCTTATGACAGCACAGTTGTGCGCTATGAGGGTAAATTCACCTTTACTCCTACATACGAATACACTGACGAATATGAAGCAGGGGTTATGTACGGACAGAATATCGTAGCGGGCACAATGGTGTCTGCGGGTATAGCTATCGAAGTCAAGGTTAGTAAGGGCCCCAGCCTTGTAAAGCTGCCTGATTTCAAGGGAATGAAGGTAGATAAGTACGTTCAGGAGCTGAATACGCTCAATATAAAATATCGCCTTGAAAATAAGGAGACAAACGAGGTCAAGCCTGGCATGATCGCAGACTGCAGCAAGGCTGCGGGTGATCTTGTGAATGTGGAGGAGAGCGAGGAGATAATCGTTTATGTTGCGGTGGAGAAGCCCGAGGAGCCTACCGAGGAAGTTACTGCAGCAACAGAAGAAGCTCCAGCTCAGGATGCTCCTGAAAGCGGCAGCGGTATAAGAGTAGAATAACAGAAGAGGTCAATACAATGGAGCTGGATTTAGGCGAGATCAGAAAAGATATAGACAAAATAGATGAGCAGCTGCTGGAGCTTTTCAAGCAACGCATGACCCTTGCGGGGGATGTGGCACGTTATAAGGCGGCAAATAACATGGTTGTCTTTCAGAGTGACCGCGAAAAGGCGATCATCGATAAGGTCAAGGCTAATTCCCCCGAGGATCTGAGAAAGAGTGCTGCATTCCTTTTCATGAATATCATGGATATCTCAAAATGCGCGCAGGCGAATGATATCACTCCCGATATTGCGATACCGCATCTTTCAAAGATCATGCAGCGCCCTTCTGTGGCGGTGCAGGGTGTTGAGGGAGGCTACGGTCACGCGGCGTACAATAGCCTGTTTGAGAACGGCAACGCCAGCTTTTATGCCAGCTTTGCAGAGGTGTTTGAGGCAGTGGAGAACGGCGATGTGGATTATGGAATCATTCCCATCGAAAACAGCACTGCAGGCGAGGTCACTGTAAATATGGAACTGCTGGAAAAGCACCATGTTTACATAAACCGCACCACTAAGGTGGAGTGCGCTCATGTTCTTGCGGCAAAGCACGGGGTGAAGGAAGAGGATATCCGTATACTTTTCGGACATGAACAGGCTATTCGGCAGTGCGATGATTATATCAGCCACCGCCGTGAGCTCACCGTAATCCCTTACCATAACAACGGCGCAGCGGCGCTGATGGTATCGGAAAATCCCAGCAACGAGCTTGGCTGTATATGCTCAGAGGAATGTGCGGAAATGCACGGACTCAGCATACTTCACAAGGGCATTGCTACCGATCCCAACAATGCTACAAGATTCCTTTGCATCTCAAAGCAGCTTGAAGTGTACGATGAGGCGCAGACAGTCGCAGTTTCGCTTTCTGTTCCGAACATCGCAGGCTCGCTGTATCGTATGCTGACAAAGTTTGCGGTAAACGGTATAAACATGAGCAAGATACAGAGTAAGCCGCTCCCTGTGGATATCCGCATGAAGTTTCCCGAGGATCATATGTTCTATATCGAATTCCCGGGCAATATCAACGAATCCCAGACGAGAAAGCTGCTCAAGAATTTTGAGACGGAATATAATTATTTCAAGTTCCACGGTAATTTCTGAGAGGTAGATTTATGTTCTCAGCAATAATTCTGGCTGCGGGAGGCTCCACCCGAATGGGGGGAACCAACAAACAGCTGGCAAAGATAAACGACACGCCTGTGTTTGTTATGAGCGCACTGGCATTTCAACATTCCGAAATGGTGAAGGAGATCATCATCGCCGCACCTGAGGAGGAATGTTCCCGATATGAAAAGATGGCAAGAAATTTCGGGGTAGACAAGCTGAAAACGGCAGTTTCGGGCGGTGCTACGCGTTTCCTTTCCGTTAAAAATGCATTGGAACAGGTCAGCAAGGAATGCACTCATATTGCTATCCATGACGGCGCAAGACCTCTTATATCCACTGCGGATATCGACAGGGTGCTTGCTGACGCAGTAAAATATGATGCGGCTATAGCCGCTTCTCCTGCTGTTGATACGGTGAAGAAGGTTGGAGCAAATGGTTTTATCGAAAGCACTCCTGCAAGAGATAAGCTATATTATGCGCAGACTCCGCAGGCTTTCTCCAAAAAGCTGTATCTTGAATGCGTGGGTAAACTGGGTAGCGCAGCGGAAACGCTTACCGACGACAGTGCACTCATCGAGCAGTGCGGAGGATATGTCCGTATAACAGAGATCACCGATTGCAACATGAAGATAACCCGCCCCGATGATCTTGCAGCGGCAAATGCGATATATACTAACAGAAATATGGTGAAAAAGCTATGATAAGAGTTGGAAATGGTTATGATGTTCATAGGCTGGTGCCTGACAGGAAACTCGTTCTGTGTGGAGCGGAGATACCTTGCGAGGTAGGTCTGCTGGGGCATTCCGACGCGGATGTGGCGGTACACGCTCTGATGGACGCTATTCTCGGCGCACTTGCGCTTGGTGATATCGGCAAGCTGTTTCCTGACAGCGATCCCGCATATAAGGGTGCAGACAGCATGATGCTGCTTATGGAGGTCATATCAAAGATGTCAGAAAGAGGCTATACACTCGGCAATCTTGACATTACGATAGTGGCTGAGCGCCCTAAGCTTGCGGCATACATCCCCGAGATGCGCGGAAATCTTGCCGCTGTATTCGGCTGCGACGTGGGAAGGATAAGCATAAAGGCAACTACCGAGGAGGGTCTTGGCCTCTGCGGAGAGGGCATAGGAGCTTATGCAAGCGTATTACTGATTATGATGTAAGACGTCGGTCAATAAAGCATCACCTGCTGCGTCAATCGCACAACGGCAGGCACAAAGCCTAGTCGTTGCACGGTTTCCTTGCATCTGACGCTTTCTTGACCGACTTGCTTTTTTGGTTTAGCGTAAAAGGTGGCTTGTTGTCTGCCACAAAGGAGATAATATGCAGAAGATACTCGGATATATCCGCCGTGCTTGTCAGGAATTTGATCTGATAGAGGATGGCGACAGAATAGCAGTAGGTGTTTCGGGCGGCAAGGACAGCCTTGTGTTGTTGGCAGGGCTTGCTCACATGCGCCGTTTCTATGAGAAGAAATACGAGCTGGTGGCAATAACTCTCGATCCCCGTTTCGGTGGCGGGGATGGGGATTATTCCGTTGTTGAAAGACTGTGTGAGAGTCTAGGTGTGGAGTTCCATCTTTTGCGTACGGACATTGCTGAGATAGTTTTTGATATCCGCAAGGAATCCAGCCCCTGTTCTCTTTGTGCAAAGATGCGCCGAGGCGCATTGCATGATGCGGCAAAGCAGTTTGGCTGCAACAAGATAGCGCTTGGTCACAATAATGATGACGCTATCGAGACTTTTATGATGAATCTGTTCAAGGAGGGAAGAATAGGCTGCTTTGCGCCGATATCCTATCTTTCCCGCAAGGATATCACCATGATAAGACCTTTGGTGTTCGCTCCCGAATATGCTGTGCAGTCTTGTGCAAGACGTAATAATTTCGAGATAGTCAAATCAAAATGCCCTGCAGATAAGAACACTACCCGTCAGACCACAAAAGAGATGTTGGCAAGGATGGAGCATGAGGATAAGGGCATCAAGCAGCGCATTTTCGGGGCGCTGAGAAAATCAGGTATTGACCGCTGGGGCTACAAGGAGGAAGAATGAGAAAGCTTCTCTATATCCTGTGGCAGTGCAGCTGGGGCTTTGTACAGAGCCTTGCAGGGGCAGTTCTGTTTCTGATGTTCATAAAAAGACCGCACCGTTTTTATCATGGAGCGGTGGTAACGCAGTGGAGCCACGGTGGCAGCATCTCGCTGGGGATGTTTGTTTTTTTGTCGGACAGGCTGAACGAGCGCAGGTCAAGGTGCATTCTTGCCCATGAATACGGGCATACTATCCAGTCACTCATACTGGGTCCGCTTTATCTGATCGTTATCGGTCTGCCGTCGGTGGCGTGGGCTGGAATCCCGCTGTTTGAACGAGTGAGGAAAAAGCGCAATATGTCGTATTATCGCCTGTATACTGAAAGATGGGCAAACCATCTCGGCAGACGTATCACAGGGGAAGATACTCCCGAATAATAAAGAACGGGCGGATATTACATCCGTCCGTTTATATCTGTTATGAAAGCAGCTTTTTGAAAAATTCATATACTGCAAATTTGATCTCCAACGTTTCGCCCTCGCCGTAAAGTGAATCGGGCAGTTCCTCTATCGGGGTGGAGACCATCGGAATGCACAGCGGCGGAAACATTACGCACCACCAATTCCTCCCCTCGCCGCTGCCGAGGGTTATCCTGAGGGCTGTATATTCGCCTGCAGGCAGAGTTATGTCTTCATATGTACGGGTGGAGAAATACATTTCGGTAAGCTCGGCGGTGGCGGAGTAATCCGCACCGTTATCACGCAGAAAGCTGCAGCAGTCAGCCTCTATCTCGGGCAGCAGCGCTTGTATATGCTCCTTTGCGGAGAAGATATCAGTTTCGCAGGAAAGCTGCTCTCCGTAAACGGTCAGTATGTGATCACGCAGCTTTAGCTTTATGCGCTGATCGAATGCGTTGTCGGAGTTGGCGGGAATATGCAGCCGCAGCACCTCGGACTGAACTCTCTCGCAGTCTGCCGCAAAGCTTTTCATTCCACCAAGTGCAAGGGATAGGATCAAGCCAAGTGTCATAAGGATATCGATTGCGGTCTTTTTCATGATATCAGCCCCTTTCGCTGATATTATTGACGGAAAAGAAGTACATAAACAAATGATCCCGAAAAAAATCGGGATCATTATTATTTTGGACGGAACACTTTTACGGGAACATTGCGCTTTTTGCAGTTGTTGATGACGAATGCAGTGCCGTTTGAGACTCCATCCCAGAAAGCCAGCACCATATCGGAATATTCGATTATATCTATGTTGCGTATCAGCGGCGCTTGTCTGCCGTGGGTGGTGTAATCGGGGAGAAATTCGGTCAGCTTGATCCCGTGCTGCTTTGCGTATATTTTGGCAGAGGTATCCACGCCACGAGCACCGCCGCTTACTATTTCGGTGGTGTCCGAGGGGAGATATTTGCCGAGATCGTCAATCGACAGACCTCTTGAGCCTATTACTGCTACTTTCATTGTGATTTCCTTCCGTTTTCTGTTTCTCTCTGTTCTGCCTCGATTTTTGAGAACACGCAGCCGCAGTAGTTCTGTCGATACAGCCCATATTCCCGTGAAAGCTCGATAGAACGTTTGTAGCCGTTGCGTTTCTTGAAATCAGAGGGCAGATGCTTTACGGGGTATATCTCGGAAAGCTCGCCGCCTATCTCGTTAAGCTTTGCGGTGTTCTTCAGCGGACTTATCGACAGGGTGGAGCAGAAATAGTCAAATCCGTGTGCCGCAGCATAGGCAGCCGCCCTTTCAAGCCGCAGGCGGTAGCAGACAAAGCAGCGTTCGCCGCCCTCGGGGATATGCTCCAGTCCCTTTACTGCGGAGTAGAACTCCTGTGGGTCATAGTCATCCACCACAACTGCAACGGGATTCTTCAGCGGCATTTCAGACACTAATCGTTGCTGCTCCTGTGCGCGTTTGAAAAATTCCTCCTCGGGGGATATGTTCGGATTATAGTAGAGTATCGTAATGCTGAAATACTGCGAGAGATACTCAATGCAGTGGCTGCTGCAAGGAGCGCAGCAGCTATGCAAAAGCAGAGTGGGCGTGGTATCTCCGAGAGAGGAGATTATACCATCCAGCTGTTTCTGATAATTTATCTTGTTGATCTGTTTTTCCATGTCATTCACCGATAATATTATATCCTGCTGTGCGCAGAGCAGATATTGCTTTGTGGAACTGCTCGGTGCGGGTCAGGATGTAGTCTGTGTTGTATGTTGATACGGCAAAGATAGCTATGCCGTTATCAGCGAGAACTTTTGATATCTCAGCCAGTATTCCGACAAGCGAGAAATCCAGCTGCCCTTCTATACGCAGCATGCTCCAGCCGTCCTCGCGGGCAGAGGTATCCTCGGGGATGCGGTCTGTCGGACAGACAAGTGATATCTCATCAACGGTTATCGCCAGAAAACAGTGGGGCGAAAGTTCCCTGATTTCATCAAGACTATTCAGCTTGCAGACAGAGAATTTATCACCGATTATCCTTATATCCATATAAACACCTCCTTGTTATTGTATCATTTAAGCAGAATTATGGCAATATAAATCAAGTTGCAGCATGTGCTTTTGTTAAAATTGCCTATTGAAAACGTTTTACTTTTGTTGTATTATATTAATATAGACAATGTTCGTGAAAATTGTTTTTCATTAGTGTGCTAAATTATATGAAGAGGTGAACCGTTTGAATATCACTATCAAAGATGTAGCAAAGGCGGCTAATGTTTCAGTTGCGACGGTTTCCCGTGTGCTGAACAAAAAGACCAATGTTTCAGACGAGGCTGTGCAGGCAGTAAACCGTGCTGTGGAGGAGCTGGGTTACAGCCCGAATTTCCTTGGCAGAGATCTGCGCAAGAGCGAGACAAAGCGCATTCTTGCCATTATTGCATCCACTGAGCATAGCTTCTATTCAGAGGTGCTTCGTGGTATGCAGGAGGGCGCGTATGCGCATGGCTATGACGTGCTGATCGCTACCACAAGAGATGATCCCGAGCATGAGATGCATCTGCTCAATATGCTGTTTTCCAAGGCGGTAGACGGTGCTGTTCTGCTGGCGCCTAAGCTGGATGCAGATACTATTTCAGAGCTTGCGAAGAAATATCACCTCGCAATGTGCCTTGAGCGACTTGAAGGCTGTAACATCCTCTGCGTGACGATCGACAACGAGATTGCAGGCTATGATGCAACAAAGCTGCTTATCGGCAAGGGCAGGAAACGCATCGGACTTATCACCACAAAGGTGCGCAGCCAGTCCTCCATAGACAGAGAGAACGGATACAGACGAGCGCTGCAGGATGCAGGCATTCCATACGATGAATCACTGGTATATTACGGTGATTATGACAACAATAGCGGATACATTGCCTGCGAGGAATTCATGTCCCTCGAAAACAAACCCGATGCCATCTTTGCTATTTCCGATACAATTGCCATCGGCGCAATGACTTACGCTATCAGAAACGGCATAAAGGTAGGCGAGGAACTGCTTGTGTTCGGCTTTGACAACATTGCGTATTCGCATATGTTTATTCCGAGGCTTTCTACTGTTGAGCAGCCTTGTTATCTTCAGGGTAAGACGGTGGTGGAAAAGCTCATATCCAACATCAAGGCAGAGGAACCCGATAAGGGTACATATATGCTGCCGCATTCGCTTATCCTCAGAGAATCCACAGGCGATAAGTAAATATACAACTACCGAAGAGGGAGACCTCTTCGGTTTTTTGTTGTCTGAATTTAATGTGAATTCCTTTGACAAACTACTGTATATATGATATACTGAATAATGTATGAGCATTCAAATCCCGATAAGAAAGAAGTTATATAAATGAGACCTATTACCATTGCAATAACCGCTGCCTGCTTCAGCGGCAACAAGGGCGCTGCTGCTATGCTGCAAAGCTCCATCAAGCAGCTTAAGGAGCGCTACGGCGAGCGGCTTGATATCCTGTTGATGTCTACCTATCCCTCGGCTGACCGAAAGCTGATAGCTGAAATGCCCGAGAAATACGATAACATCAAAGTCGTGAATACAAAGCCTGAAAAGCTGCTGTTCATCGCATTTCCGCTTGCTATACTTTATAGCTTTCTGCGATTTATCCCGGGACTCGGTAAGCTTTTCCGAATGAATAAGATAATCAAGGCTTATTCGCAGGCTGATATCGTCATCGACGAGGCGGGAATTTCTTTTGTGGACAGCCGTGGCTTTATCATGAACACCTATGCGTTTGTGTGTGCGGCGGTGCCGATGCTGTGCGGCGTGCCTGTGGTGAAGTATTCGCAGGCGCTGGGTACATTCAAAAACGGCTGGAACAAGTTCCTTGCAAAGTGGATCCTGCCTAAGATAAAGCTCATCTGCGCCCGTGGAGAGATCACCCGTGATAATCTCGCAGGTATCGGCATCACGAAGAATGTGAAGCTCTGCGCAGATGGAGCTTTCTCCATGCCTGACAGCGGATACTGGGCAAAAAAGGTTGATGAGCTGTGTAAAAGCGACAGTTTTTATAACAACAACGTGGTGGCTCTCTCCATAAGCAGCGTAGTTCAGGGCAAGTGCGAGAAAAAGGGCGTGGACTACAAGGGCTGCATGATAGAGTTCACAGATTGGCTGAATAGTCAGGGCTACAATGTTCTGCTCATTGCTAATGCCGCCCGTGAGGGAAGTCAGAAGCCCCGCAACAACGATCTTATGATATGCACTGAGGTATATGAAGCGGCACAGAACAAGGATATGGTGCGTTGGTATCCACGTGAAATGGCTCCTGAGGAGATCCGTGAGCTGCTCGCACGCAGCAAGTGTCTTGTAGCAAGCCGTTTCCATGCGATGATAGGTGCACTGGAAAAATGCACTCCCGTTCTGCTCATCGGCTGGAGCCACAAGTACAAGGAAGTTCTTGATATGTTTGGGTTGGGCGAATATGCGGCGGATTTCTCCTCTTTGGAGCTGGAAACGCTGAAAGAAAAGTTCAATGCATTCATGTCCGATAACGATATTATCCGTGCAAAGATACAGGAGAATCTTCCCGAGGTGCTGGAAAGCTCCCGTGACAATATCCGATACATTTCCGAGGTGATCGACAGTGTAATGGCTAAGCCGAAAAAGGTGAAGCTGCTGGACTTCAACAATCCCGAGAAGTATATCGGCGAGCATATCGCATGTCGAATGGGTTATGCGGCGGATGAGACTATTCGTGCAAATGCGGCTTCGGGTGGCATGATAACCGCTCTGCTGTGTCATCTGCTCGAAACAAAGCAGATAGATGGTGCATGGGTGACGCGCAGCGAGATAAAGGATGGAAAGCTAGGCTACAAGACCTTTATTGCAACTACCTGCGATGAGCTGCGTGAAAGCTCCTCCTCGGTGTATATGTATATGCCACTTCTGAAGCACGTTGATATGCTGAGGGAGTTCAACGGCAAGGTGGCAGTAGTACTCGTTCCCTGTCAGATGAGAGCTTTCTCCGCAATGCTGGAAAAGGATGCGGAGCTTGCCACTAAGGTGGCGCTGAAGGTAGGTCTGTACTGCAGTGGAAGTCACAATGAGAATGCAACTCTTGTTCCCCTAAGAAAGAAGAAGATCTCCCTTGAAAATGCAGTGCGGCTGTATTATCGCAGAGGTCACTGGAGAGGTGTCTCTACCGTTGTCTATGCCGATGGCAGCGAAAAGACTCTTTCTTATCCTAAGACCATTTGTGCGTATAAAAACGCGTATTTCTTCAGCCGTGAGAGCTGCATGGTGTGTCAGGATCATTACTGCAACGCCGCAGACATTAGTTTCGGCGATATCTGGCTGAAAGAGATGAAGAAAGATCCCATAAAGCACACAAGCTGTGTTATACGCAATCAAAAGGCGCTGGATATGTTTAACTCTGCCGTGGATTCAGGTGCAATAATCGCCCGCCGTATCGATGACACACGAATGGTGCGCAGTCAGAAGCGTGCATTAGTGTTCAAGCATAACCTCGCAAAGGCGAAGCAGAAGATGTTTGCAAAGCAGGGAAAGAGCATCGCACTCGATACAACAGGCAAGTGCAAGTGGAATCACCGCCTTGCGTGGAAGCTCGGTTGGAGGAATATGGAATTCAGCCGAGATAAGCTTGCAAAGCTTGAAAAGCTGCCCACATGGTTCGTGTATTACTACATGTGCTTCATCCGTGTGTTGCTGAGCTTCTGAGGTGGGGAAAATGAAAGTTAAGTTCGACAAAAAGCTGATATTGAAGCTTTGCAAGATACTCTTTGGCGTGCTTGTCGTGGTGTTCCTTGTGTGGTACTTCTGGAAGAACTGGGATGAGTTTTCAGAGAAGATAAAGAACGTGGATATGGGAATATTCGTTTTCTCCATGCTGTTCTATTTTGTCTATAAATACACTCTCGCAAGCCTGTGGCATTATATCACAAAGATAAACGACTGTTCGATAAAGTACGAAAAGGCGGTTACAAGCTACCTCTACTCTATCCTCGGCAAATATATTCCGGGCAAGGTGTTCATGCTTGCTGCAAGGCTGACTTACTACAAGGAGGAGGACGCTCCGCTTGCCAAGGTAACAGTGTGCTTTTTCATTGAGAATGTCTGCACTCTGCTGGGAGCGGCAATGCTGTTCATCGTTTCGCTGTTCTTCTTCCCGAACTCTCTGCTGCAGGATTATAAGTGGCTGACTCTGCTGCTTATCGTGGCATTTTTCGTGTGTATCCACCCGAAGATAATCAATTTCTTTTTGCGGATTGTGGGAAAGATATTCAAGAAAAATCTTGAGATACCCATGAAGTATTCGCAGATGCTGAAAGTTGTGCTGCTTTTTATCGGCAACTGGCTTATCATCGGCGTGGGATTCTTTATCCTCACAAAGTCCATCTATCCCGCTGTGGAGCTCTCCCACCTGCTGTTCTGTGCGGGTATCTGGGGTGTTTCGGCGATAATGGGTATCCTTGCGGTATTTGCGCCTTCGGGACTTGGTGTTCGTGAGGGCATCATCGTTGCGGGACTTATGCTGATAATGCCCGAAAGTGACGCTATGATGATATCTGTGGTATCTCGTCTCTGGCAGACTATACCCGAGCTGCTGCTGGTGGTGTTGGCATTCATCTGGTCGCGTATACGGAAGATGAGCCGCATAAAGCTGAAAAAGCAGGAATAAATACGAAAGACCCGAGAGCATATCTCGGGTCTTTGATGTATCTGAGTATATCAGCCCTGTTTCTTTGGGGGCTGAGCAGGTGCCTTCTGCTGAGCCTGCTGCTTTGCAGGGTCTATCTGTATGTCGGAACCCTGATTGAGGGTCTTTCTCATGATGCGCAGATTGTTGATATCCTTTGCGAGAAGCTCCTCAACTCTGCCGAGCATCTTGTCGGTAAATTCGTTTGTGGAGGTGCGGATGAGGTTAGAGCGTGCCTGAGCGTTGCTGATCTCCTCTGTTGCTCTCTTACGTGCTTCCTTCATGATGGAGTTCTGATCCAGTAGCTCGTTTCTGCGCTGCTCTGCCTTGCGGATGATATCCTCCGCTTCTTTCTTGGCATCGGATATGATGCGGTTCTTGTCTGCTACGACATTCTGTGCCTGCTGTATCTCCTTGGGAAGAACGAGGCGCATTTCGGTAGCGATCTCGTCTATTTGTGCAACGTCTACCATGCTTTTCTTGGAGAGCGGAACGGGGGAAGCCTTTCTGACTACCTCGTCAAGCATTGAAATAAGGTCTAAGAGGCTGTAATCCATGGTCTTATCTGTCCTTTCTGTCAAATTTCCTTGTTTTCTGCCGCTTTTCTTGCAGCGGTAAATTCACTGTTGAGCTTCTGCTTTATTTCTTCATGTATGCATTCGGGAAGATATTTGCTTACATCGCCGCCGAACATCGCAACCTGCTTTACCATGCTGGAGGAGATAAAGGTGGTGTTCTGGCTGGCAGGGATGAACACTGTCTCTGCGCGGGGATTGAGATCCTTATTGGTGTGAGCCTGCTGGAACTCCGATTCAAAATCGGTGGTAGCGCGCAGTCCCTTTACTATAACATCCACATCCTCACGGGTATTGAAGTAATCCGCAAGAAGTCCGTCATAGCTTGCGATCTCCACGTTGGGAAGATGCGCAGTGGCACGGCGGAGCAGATCGCAGCGCTCGGGGATAGTGAATGCAAAGGTCTTGAACGGATTGATGAATACCACTACGATGAGCTTGTCGAACATCTTAGACGCCCTTGTTATGATATCAAGATGACCGTTAGTCACGGGATCAAAACTACCGGGGTATATTGCTGTTTTCATGTGATTATTCCTCCTCCCCGTCCTCTGTTCCGTCCTGTGCTTTGGGACGATAGATGGTAACTGCGGTGCGTGAGTGCTTCAGCACCTTTGCTATCTCAAATCTGCCCAGTTCACGGGGGAGTGTGCATTCTTTTTCATGCTCGCATATTATTATGCCGCTGTCCGACATTTTTTCTTCAAGATGAGGCAGTGCCTTCTGAATGATCTTCAGATCGTAGGGCGGATCGAGTATAGCGATATCAAATGTCGCCCTTGTGCTTTTAAGGAATGCAGAGAACGGCATGTTCACTACATGCGCCCTGTCCTCAAGCTTCGTGTGCTGCAGATTCGCTTTTACGACCTTTATAGAGGCTATCGCGGAATCTACAAAGTATGCCTCTTTTGCGCCGCGGCTGAGCGCTTCAATGCCGAGCTGACCGCTGCCTGCAAAGAGATCCAGCACCGTGCGGCCTTCTATTTCAAACTGTATCGCGGAGAAGATCGCTTCTTTTACACCGTCTGTAGTGGGGCGGACGGTATCCGTACCCTCAACGGTGATGAGCTTTCTTCCTCTTGCTTCACCTGTTATTACTCTCATGTTATCTCCTTAAAATCTATCCTGTATAAATTCATAAAGCTCCTGAGCTTTTTCGGGGCTGATCTTAGCCGCGATGCGTAGCTGTTCGGCTGTAGCGTCTTTCATGCCCTGTTTTGTTTTGAATTCTTTCAGCAGAGCCTGTGCCTTAGCCTCACCGATGCCCTTTATTTCTGTAAGCTCCAGAGTATATGTTTTCTGCTTATGTTTTGTCCGCTGGAATGCGATGGAGTAGCGGTGCACCTCGTCCTGAATATTAGTCAGCAGCTTGAACAGAGCTTTGTTTGCGTTTACAGATATCTCTCCGCCTTCCTTTGCTATCGCACGGGTGCGGTGCTTGCTGTCTTTTACAAGTCCGAACAGTGGAACGCTGATATCAAGCTCATCCAGCACCTCTGCCACGGCAGAGACGTGTCCTTGTCCGCCGTCCAGCAGAATAAGATCAGGCAACGGCGAAAAACCCTCGTCTCCGTCAAGATATCTCTGCATTCTGCGGCGTAAGACCTCCTGCATACAAGCGTAGTCGTTTATGCCGACAACTTCCTTGATGTTGAAGCGGCGGTAGCCCGCTTTGAACGGACGACCGTTCCTGTAAACGATCATGCCGCCGACACGGCCTGTTTCGCCGAAGTTCGAAATATCATAGGATTCTATCACGGTGGGTATCTTTTCAAGACCGAGCAGGTTTTTGAGATCCTCCAGCGAATCTATCTCCTTTGCGGTGCGTCCTACTTTAAGCGCAAGATATTCGCTTGCATTCTTCTTGGCGAGAACTATCTGCTGCAGACCGTCGCCCCTCTGCGGAACAACGAATTTCACGGCATGACCTGCTTTATCCCGCAATAGCTGAGTTACAAGCTCCATGTCCTCAAACTGTTCGTCGATATATATTTCTTTGGGGATATCCTCTCTGTCGGGATAATAGCCAAGCAGGAAATCCCTGCGCATAGCGCCTGCGTCATATTCGTCGCCGATAAAGAAATTCTCTTTATCCACCAGCCTGCCCCCGCGGTATTTCACCACCGCAACGCTTGCAAGGCTTATGTTTTGCGAGAGTGCAACTATATCGTAATCGTCGGTCTTATAATCGAATATCTTCTGTGAATTGTGCAGACGAGCTATCGCCTGTATCCTGTCACGGAGCTTTGCGGCTTTTTCGAATTCCAGATTTTCAGCTGCCTCTTCCATTTCGGCGCGCAGCTGTTCGACTGATTTCTGCGAGCCTTCCTTCAGGTACTGCAGTGCTTCGTCGATGATCTTCTTGTACTCCTCTGAGGATATCTTTCCTCTGCACACACCCATGCACTTTTTGATATGCATATTGAGGCAGGGGCGCTCCTTGCCGAAATCCATCGGAAAACTTTTACGACAGGTTGGGAGCATGAAGATGGTGTTAGCCTCCTCCACTGCCTGCTTTACGGTGAACCCGCTGGTGAACGGACCGAGATAATCCGCATGAGTATCGTTCGTATTCAGCGCATAGGATATCCGTGGATATGCCCCGTGAGATATCTTGATGTAATTATAACCCTTGTCATCTTTCAGCAGGATGTTGTACTTTGGCTTGTGCAGCTTGATCAGGCTGCATTCCAGCACCAGTGCATCCAGCTCGCTCTGGCATACGATAAAATCAAAGTCATAGATATTGCTCACAAGCTTCAGCGTTTTCGGTGAGTGGCTTGCGCCGCTGCGGAAATAGGATGTTACACGGTTCTTCAGTGCCTTTGCCTTTCCGACATAGATGATCTTGCCCGTTTTATCCTTCATGAGATAAACGCCAGGGCTGAGGGAAAGTCTGTTGGCTTTATCCCGCAGATAGTCGATGCGTTCGTTCATATCCGACTCCTGATAATCATAATCATACTCATAACATATTGTAGCATTATTTTGTGAAAAATACAAGTAGCATAGGAAATTATTTATATATTGTTTTCGTGCGCTATAGGTATTTCTTACTAAGAATCGAGGTTTTTTTGTGCAAAATGATACTAATTATTTTTGGTTACCCCCTTGAATTTTGATACGAAGTATGTTATTATTATAGTAAGGTCGTGTAAACGATTACTGAATAAGCGAAAGAATTTACTAATAAAACGGAGGATATTTTGCTATGAAGTATGCAGACGGACTTTGGCTGAACAAGCCCGGTTACGGCGTAAACTACGCAACTCAGATGTATGAGGTTACAGCTGATGAGACTTCCATCAACGTGCTGGCTACAAACCAGTGGATCGGCAACAGAGGTATGACTCTGGGAGGCCCTGTGCTGGAGATCAGCTTCACTTCCACACTGGAGAACACTATTAAGGTTACTATCGATCATTTCAAGGGCGCACTGAAGAAGGCTCCCTCTTTCGAGCTTTACGAGGACGCATCCTTTAAGCCTGTTATCAATGAGACAGAGAACGCTTATGAGCTTATCTCGGGCAAGACAAAGGTAGTCGTTGCAAAGAACGGCGCATGGGATATCAAGTATTACTACGGCGATAAGCTGATGACCAAGCAGGGTTGGAGAACCACATCCTACATTCTCGAGGATCAGTGGAAGACCAACGAGCGCATGGCTAACGACGAGATGAAGCCTTTCTTCGCTCACGAGGAGACTGCCGAGCAGGGTGTTATGCGTGAGATGATGAATATCAGCGTTGGTGAGAACATCTACGGCTTTGGCGAGAAGTTCTCCACCTTTGTGAAGAACGGTCAGACTGTTGATATCTGGAACAACGACGGCGGCACATCCTCCGAGCAGAGCTACAAGTCCATTCCTTTCTATGTATCCTCCAGAAACTATGGTGTGTTCGTAAACCACCCCGAGAAGGTTAACTTCGAGGTTGCAAGCGAGACCGTTTCCAAGGTTGCTTTCTCCGTTCAGGGCGAGCACCTGGAGTATTTCGTGATCGGTGGCGCTAAGCTCACTGACGTTATCTCTACATATACCACACTGACAGGCAAGCCCGCACTGACACCTGCTTACACATTTGGTCTGTGGCTGACTACATCTTTTACTACAAACTATGATGAAAAGACAGTATCCGGCTTCATTGATGGTATGGCAGAGCGCAACATTCCTCTGGAAGTATTCCACTTCGACTGCTTCTGGATGAAGGAGTTCAACTGGTGTGATCTCACATGGGATAAGAGAATGTTCCCCGATCCCAAGGCTATGCTGGAGAGACTGAAGGCAAAGGGTCTGGAGATCTGCGTATGGATCAATTCCTATATCGCTCAGCGTTCCTCTATGTTTGACGAGGGCGTAAAGGGCGGTTATTTTGTAAAGAACACCGATGGCAGCGTATGGCAGGGCGATATGTGGCAGCCCGGTATGGCTATCGTGGACTTCACAAATCCTGCTGCTTGTGAGTGGTACAAGGGCAAGCTCCGCGCTCTCTGCGAGATGGGCGTTGACGCATTCAAGACCGACTTCGGTGAGAGAATCCCCACAAAGGGCGTTGTTTACTATGATGGCAGCGATCCCTACAAGATGCACAATTACTACACATATCTCTATAACAAGACCGTATTTGAGGTGCTGGAGGAATACTACGGCAAGGATAAGGCTTGCCTGTTTGCTCGTTCCGCAACAGTTGGCGGTCAGAAGTTCCCTGTACACTGGGGCGGCGACTGCTTCTCCAACTACGAGTCCATGTGGGAGACCCTGCGTGGCGGTCTGTCCCTCTGTCTGAGCGGCTTCGGCTATTTCAGCCACGATATCAGCGGCTTCGAGGCTCAGGGTACACCCGATCTGTACAAGAGATGGTGCGCATTCGGTCTGATGAGCTCTCACTCCAGACTGCATGGTAACAGCTCCTACAGAGTTCCGTGGAACTTTGACGAGGAATCCTGCGACGTTCTCCGTCACTGGACAGTTCTCAAGGGTAAGCTGATGCCTTATATCTTTGCACAGGCTAACAAGACTCATGCAACAGGTATCCCGATGATGAGAGCTATGGTTATGGAATACTCCGATGATCCTGCAACTCTCGCACTGGACAGACAGTATATGTTCGGTGATAACCTGCTGGTTGCTCCCGTATTCAACGAGGAGGGCATTGCTCAGTATTACGTTCCTGCAGGCAAGTGGACAGATATCCAGACAGGCGAGGTATTTGACGGCGGCAAGTGGTATGAGACAAAGCATGACTACTTCCATATGCCCGTACTGGCTAAGCCTAACAGCATCGTAGCTTACGGTGATTTCCAGCGCGCATTCACATACGATTATGCTGAGAACGCTGACATCGTGATCTATCAGCTTGAGGACGGCAAGACTGCTGAGACCACTATCTATGACAGCGAGTCCAACATCGTTCTGACAGTATCCGCTACAAGAACAGGCGACACCATCAAGGTGACAACAACAGGCACAGCAAAGAACTTCAAGGTTCGTTCTGCTGAGGGTCTTACAATAGTAATGTAATCTTCCTAAAATGCCCAAAGCTCCGAAGAGTGATCTTCGGAGCTTTGTTTATTCATAAAAGTTTCGTATCTCCACCCGTTCTGCACGGTGATTTATCGCCATGCATTCGTCTGAGATATCAAAGTATCGGTAGGTCTGGTCGCCAAAATAGTATTCTCCATCGTAGCCGTTGGTGGTGTTCCAAAGGTTGTCCACCCAGATATGGCGTCCGTTCAGTTCAACTACATTCCACTCATGGCTGGGTGCCTCGTGACCGCCTTCAGCGAAGCTGCCACCGCCTTGTATCACGGTTCCTTTAACTACATGGCAGGTTATCCCCTGTGCCTGACACAGAGCGGCATACAGGTTTGCATAACCGCCGCATACAGTGCGTTGAAGCTCCAGAGTCCTTGCCAGTGAGAGAGTATTTACAGTTACTGCGGTCTCAAACGCCACATAATCATAGTAGATATTCTGTGCCACCCACATTGCCAACGCGCGTGCCTTGTCGTAATCATCTGTAATTCCGTTACATACGCTGTCTGATATATACTGAATCTGTTCCAGTACGGCGGTTCGTGCCTCGGAATCGGCGTCAGGCATAACGTATTCCATAACGTTTCGGTGGGGTATGGGTATCGGATGAGCTAGAGCAAGCTCGCTGCGGGCGGCGGCATCGGTCAGAAGTGCGCACGGCAGTCCGTTTTCGTTGCATGTGATATGCACGGGAAGACTCCAGCCTGAGCTGAAATGCACGATCAACTTATCATTGTCGTCAGAGCTGTCGGTAGTGAGTTCTGCATAGATACGGTTTCCGTAATATTCAGGCTTTGTGCTTTTGCTGTCTGAGAGGCTTATACGGGTCACACGGTCACCCTCGTAAACACCGCTGACTTCGATCGTGTTTTCGTTGAATGTTATCGAGAAGCTATGCAGCGGGTCGTATGAGGTGTAGAGGGTTTTGGTATTGGTTTGTGATTCAAAGGTTTCGGGCGCTGCAAGGGTTTCTGAAGTTTCGTTGGAAACGGCAATAGTTGTAGCCGTTTCATCAGGCTGTTCGCTTGTGGGTGCATCTTCAGAGATCGCATCAGCAGTCGGTATATCCAGTCCCGGCGGCTCGGTTTTTTTAGTGATCTCATAAAATACAGCCGCAGCAGACAGAACGAACATAACGATCGCTATTGAGATAATAAGCTTTCTTTTCATCGTTTTCATCACCGAGTAATATTGTACTACCGCGAGTGAGCGATGTCAAGGGTAATTTGTTCCTTATTATTCTTTCTCATACTTCAGCACAGTGACGAAGCTGCCTGCTTCATTGGATGATATGTCAGCGCCGATAATTTCGCCATCCTCTACAAGCAGATTGGCAAAGATATCAGCTCCAACGGATCTATCCCTATCCCGATAATTCGTTATGTAGTATGTGTACTTTTTAACGGAATGCGCCCTGTAAGGTCTGAGATCGAAGCCCTGCATCAGCTGAATCTCATTGTATTCTTCGTATACTTCATCAAAATTCACAGGAATGCGTACCTCGGTCAGCTCACAGTGAGTCATTTCGGTCTGCCATCCGCATTCGTTTATGAAAGCGATCCTTTCGGTATTTGAGCTGCCTGCGATAGTATTTTTGCCATCTGAAAGCCGCGTCACACCCCAGATCCCTGCTGCGACAAGCAAAGCCATTCCCGCCATCATGCAGGCACCGCTGCGCCCCTTTTTCTCTCCCATGTGTTACCTCCCTTGCATATTGCACAAAAAACACTGTTTCTATGCGGTGATTATTCCGATATTTTGTCCGATCAACAGATTATATGCCCTCTGGCAGATGTTTATGCCCCAATATATTGCGATGATATGCACAAAAAAGCCGAATGGCTTTTGGCATATTAGCCAAAAATTTCTTAATTGGTTGCTCGGATGGCGTAAAATACGTCTTTTTTTGTGCAATAGCACTATCCCCACGGTTTATTTTTGACTGTTTTTTGGCGCTGTTAGTGAAATTATATAAACACATGAAAAAATATTTGTTGACTTAGGCTCTTTTCTTTTCTACTTGATTTTGGTATTATATTATTAGTGCCGAAAGGCTGTGGTTAGGTGTATTTTACCTTTCCATAAAAATACAAGTACATCAGGAGGTCATCTTAAAATGGCAAGCTTATCACTCAGAGGCATATACAAGCGTTATCCCGGCGGCGTTGTTGCCGTTTCCGATTTCACAATGAACATTAAGGACAAGGAGTTTATCGTACTCGTAGGTCCTTCCGGTTGCGGTAAGTCCACAACCCTTCGTATGATCGCAGGTCTGGAGGAGATCTCCGAGGGCGAGCTGTTCATCGGCGACCGTCTCGTTAACGACGTTGCTCCTAAGGACAGAGATATCGCAATGGTATTCCAGAACTACGCTCTGTACCCCCACATGACAGTATTCGACAACATGGCATTCGGTCTGAAGCTCCGTAAGGTTCCCAAGGACGAGATCAAGAAGCTGGTTGAAGAGGCTGCTAAGATCCTCGATATCGCACATCTGCTGGAAAGAAAGCCCAAGGCTCTCTCCGGTGGTCAGAGACAGCGTGTAGCGCTCGGTCGTGCTATCGTTCGTGATCCTCAGGTATTCCTTCTCGACGAGCCCCTTTCCAACCTGGACGCTAAGCTGCGTGCACAGATGAGAACTGAGCTCTCCAAGCTCCACAAGAAGCTGGGTACAACATTCATCTATGTAACACATGACCAGACAGAGGCTATGACCATGGGTGATAGAATCGTTGTTATGAAGGATGGTTACATCCAGCAGATCGACTCTCCTATCAACCTGTATGAGAACCCTGTAAACAAGTTCGTTGCAGGCTTCATCGGTTCTCCTCAGATGAACTTCATCAACGCTAAGCTGCTCAACAGAGACGGTAAGTTCGTTGTAGAGTTCGGTTCTGAGGACACCAAGACATCCAGAGGCCGTAAGTTCTATGTTGAGCTTCCCGCTGCTAAGGCTGACAACGAGGCTCTCAAGTACTACGTTGACAAGGATGTTATCCTGGGTATCCGTCCCGAGAACATTCACGATGAAGAGATGTTCATCTCCAACGCTAAGAACAACGGTATCATCGAGGCTACTGTTGACGTAACCGAAATGCTCGGTGCTGAGACATATCTGTACCTCACATGCGAGGGTATCCCGCTGACAGCTCGTGTATCTCCCAGATGCGCTGCTCGTCCTCAGGATGTTGTTAAGCTCGCTCTGGATCCCAACAAGATCCACCTGTTCGATGCTTCCGATGAGCACTCCCTCCTCGGCTAATATCGCTTGAATCAACGGCGCAGCTTTTTGGCTGCGCCGTTTTTGCTTAAAGGGGATAATATGATCAAACTGGCATTTTTCATCGGAGGTATCATTCTGATACCTGCTCTTAGTGCGTTAAATCTGTGGCTCATCATTACGCTTGGAACTGTTGGATTAATAGTGGATATACTTTTATGTGGTGTTATGGCTGTAGTGCTGACAGTTGTTTCAAGGAAAATACAACAGTATAAGCGCATCAGTGCAGCAGGATTGCTCATTTCAGCGACCTTGCTCCCGCTTCTTGTCGCGATATTATTGCTCATAATAGCATTAAATTCTTCATTACAGGAAGGGTTGGGTATCTTTTTTCAGTCATTGACCATGCTGATAACCGATCTGCTGATAATGGGAATGACCGCTTTCGGAATATGCGATGATACTGAGTGTGATAAGACAAAGACATCTGATAATGATAATTCAAATCTACTATGAGGCAATGAGAAAACTATGGATCTGATTAAAACAGGGCGCTACATAAGCTATCTCCTCCGTCACCACCCCGAGGATGCAGGACTTGCTCTTGATCAACACGGATGGGCGGATGTGAACGAGCTTATCAGTGCGGTTGCTGAGACTTACACAGGTTTTTCTCGTACCGAGCTTGACGAGATAGTTGCCACAAATAATAAGAAACGCTACAGCTACAGCGAGGACGGTCTGCGCATCCGTGCAAATCAAGGGCATTCCATACAGGTGGATGTGGAGCTTGAAGAAAAAACACCGCCGCCCGTGCTGTGGCATGGCACAGCCAAACACTTTGTGGAGTCAATACAGGAACAGGGACTTATTTCGGGCAGCAGGCTGTATGTGCATCTCTCTGTGGATACTGATACGGCACGGGTAGTCGGCAAGCGTCACGGCAAGCCCGTGATATTTCGTGTGGACTGTAAGCGCATGGCGGAGGATGGTTACAAATTCTATCTGTCCGTGAACGGAGTGTGGCTGACAAAGGAAGTTCCTGCGAGGTATCTTACGCTTATTGAGGAAGATATATGAACACAAATAGTAAAGCGGCTGCGATATTATTGTTGCTGTTTGGCGGAATGGCGTCAGCGCTGGGATTTGGCGTGCTGAGTCTTATATTGTGCGCTGTCGGCGGCGGAATGGGCGCTATTGTGATACCGCTGGTCATCTATGCAGGCGTGTGTTTTGCTGAAAAGCATCGTGATCGTTTCAGGGAAATTCATAGCTTGAATAGTGCGGCATTTATCGGCATAGCTGAGCTGCCGTCTGTGATCGTTTCGGGAATACTGTTACTAGTGCTTATATGTACCGTTGAAAGCAAGAGTTTTGTAGATATTGCAGGTGATGTGATATGTGCAGCGATTGCCGTATTCAGTGGTGGTGTTGCGCTGCTGATAATGCTTGGAACGATCATTTGCAGCGCTGTTACGGCTTGCACAAGAAAAAAGCTATCTTCTCAGCTGTCAGCGGCTGAAGAAAAAACAGAGGTTTGATATGGATACAAGAATAGAACAACTCATAAACAACATAGAAAAGGTCATCCTTGGCAAGCGCGAGGTGATTGAAAAAGTTGTCTGTGCAATGCTTGCAGGCGGTCATG
>JAZKZL010000024.1:0-3371 GCA_045612645.1 Oscillospiraceae bacterium | reverse complement strand
AGCACAAGTCTGAGATTTCCGTTTATCAGATCCTCACGTGCCTGCATGTCTCCCTGTTTTACTTTGTGCAGTAGCGCCATCTTTTCTGCTTCCTTCAGCACCTTCAGCGTTGATGTGTTGACGCCGCTTATTTCAACCTTGTTATAATACAAAAAACCACTCCCGTACAATGATACTTGGTGTACAAGTATTATTGCCTGGGAGTGACATTGTTATTCTGATATTTTAATTGCAGACCCGTTCAAGTTCTTCCTTCAGCTGCTTGATGATTCTCTTTTCAAGCCGTGAGATATAGCTTTGTGATATTCCTATCTCATCTGCAACTTCTTTTTGCGTTTTTTCTTTTCTTCCCGCTAAACCGAAACGCATCTCCATTATCTGACGTTCTCTTGGAGTAAGCTTATTTATCGCGTCATATAGCAGCTTTTTCTCCACCTCGCCGTCAAGATGAGCATTTACACAATCGCTGTCCGTGCCCAGCACATCTGAAAGCAGCAGCTCGTTACCGTCCCAGTCAATGTTGAGCGGCTCATCAATAGAGACCTCATTCCTGTACTGGTTTGTTTTGCGCAGATACATCAGTATCTCGTTTTCGATGCATCGTGAGGCGTATGTGGCGAGCTTTATGTTCTTATGTACGCTGAATGTGTTGACAGCCTTGATAAGCCCAATAGTACCGATAGAAACAAGATCCTCAAGTCCTATGCCTGTGCTTTCAAACTTCTTTGCAATATATACAACCAGCCTCAGATTATGCACGATCAGAATATCTCTTGCCTTTTCAAAGTCTGTTTCGATCAGCCGAAATGCTTCTTCCTCTTCCTCTTTTGAAAGAGGTGGCGGCAGGGTGTCCGAACCATTAACGTAATGCGCATAGTCCACGCTTGCCTTTGTGAAATAGTGCAGGAATGCATATAATCCCTCGTACAGTATCTGCTTCAGATATTTTCTCATTGTATTACCTCCGTTATATTAAATCAATTCGGGATTAAAGATGCATTCTGTTCCCATATCATGCTTGCACACACCGATCATGGCATCTGCTGATCTGCCGTTGATGATGATCTGCTCAGCTTTAAATATCGGAATCAGTGCATTTCCTGCAACCGTTCTGCATGGAGCAAGTCTGATGCCATCAAGCTTTGAAATATCGCCCGAAAGATACATCCGAATATTATCAGGAATTATAGTATCTATAGCTTTGATGTCGCAAATTACAACAGGCTTTCCACTGAAAGGATCTGTCAGTGAGTTGCCTGTATCAGGTACAGCCTTCAGCGAGATCTCACAGCCGTTATGATGTATGCGGATATCCTGTACTTTGTGTCCAATACTTCGCTTATCTGAAAGATATCTCATAAATCTTACGACGGCATAAGCGGTTGCGGTCAGTATTGCAACAACTATGATCGGAATATCAAAATACGCCGTGCCGTTATGATAGAACATCCCCATAGGTGCAGCAAACAGCCACAGTGCCATCATGAGTCCTGCGTACATAAAGCTGATTATCAGAAAGCACAGCATATTTATGATGAGATCAGGCAGCTTGCGGAATCCGAATGCTGTAAGAGTTATGCATATTCCGCTGAGTATCTTTATCAGCATGGTCAGCAGGAATGGCAGGCTTGGCAGTAGGATAGTCAGCGAAAACAGCGCACCGATGGTTGCGGCGGCAAGCATTCTTTTGGTTGAGATATCTCTGTGCAGTATCAGCGACGCTCCTCTTATGAGAAAATAATTTATGTACAGGTTGAGAGCAAGCAGAACATCTATGTAAACGGTCATAATATCCCTCCGCATCCCGTGTAGTATATTATATTCCAACACCCCTGCGAAAAATGTAAAACGGCAGAACAATTTCCTGCCGTTTTTTCGTACAAAAAAGAAAAGGCACACATCCTGAGTCTAATGTGTGTTTTTATGTCATTTTTTTCATGCTCATCCATTCGTTTTACAAAACCATAGTATCCGCTACGTGATACGCCGAAAAACTCACACATCGTCTATATTGCATACTTTTCCCTGTGATTGTATATTGCTAAATATTTTACGCTTACCTTCACTTCCTTCCAGCGAGATGAAGAAAATCCCACAGTAATTCATTCTCCATTCTTAACCTTGCTATTTCTCTGCCTTTTTCCCTGTCTGATGTCAATGGGCGAACCCGAGAACGTTCCTTGCGTTTTGGCAGTATTCCTTGTTCAATTTTACGCTGATTTTTGTTATGTCGCTTTATTAACCCTTTTATTTGTTCTCTTGTTACTCCAACATACGCTGCTATCTCTCGATTTGTAAGCCCATCTTACTTACGCCGGTGGCTTTTCTTTTAACGCCTGAAAGGCTACTTTCTAGCATGCGTGTGAAGATGCAAATACGGGTCTGACACCTGCGAAAGATTGTTACCTGCTACCCGTAAACGGGTCTTCAAACTCCCTCAGCGTCATCTGGTCGCTCAATTGGTCTTCTTTCAGCTGATTTTGTTTGTACTCCGCTATTCATTTCGCATTCTTCCCAACGGTGTCTACATAATATCCTCGCACCAAAAGGACCTGTTACCATATTTGTACTTCAAATTTCCATGTCGTTCGTTAAATATTACGCTGCTTTTCCTTTCAGGTATCCCATGAAGCTTGATACTATGTGGTACTTGCAATTCCATGTGGTATCTGCTAAACTGTTATTGTCATTCATATGACTTCCTCCTTCTTTTGGTTGTGCAGTTGCCAGACCGCACCTCCATTATATCGGAAGGAGGTTATTTTTCTACTTATCGCTAAAGCTCTTTTGACCCCCCACTGTGCCGGGGGATTCGTAATACAACAAGAAAGGCGGAGTTCATCCGCCTTTTACTTATTCACTTTTAGGTTTACCGACCTTATCAATCACCACGGAAGTAAGTATGCCGCATATCAAAGCCACAAAACCATATCCTGTGGAAAGATTGAATCCGAAACCTGCGGGAAGTATCGCATAGACAGATCCTATAACAAGTCCCATAATGGCGCTGTACATCATAAGTCCATGCTTTTTTATGAGAGTGGAGATAAGGCGGGCGCCCAGGATAATTCCGAGAATTGCACCGATCGCACAAGGAATGATTATCATAAAATCGATATCCTTGATAGCGCCTATCACAGTGGTATATACGCCCAGCAGCATCATAACAAAGCTGCCCGAAACACCGGGAATTATCATCGCAACTGCTGCAATAAATAGTGCTGCCACCATTGTGAAGAAGAACAGAACATCCATCTTGTAGCTGACTGTCAGATCAATATCATCTGATGTAATTGCTCTGACACTGTAAGGGTTATAATAACTAAAGCTGTATTCGCTATTCGGAGGAATCGCAATGTCATCTCCACTGA
>JAZKZL010000023.1:0-5562 GCA_045612645.1 Oscillospiraceae bacterium | reverse complement strand
GCAAGCGGCTTTGTGAACAGGAACAGCGCCACCGTCACCGCAGTTACTGCCGCCACAAGCTTTGTGTTGTAGCCGCGCAGCCCTTTCGGCAGCGACATTTTATTTGAATCACGCTGATGTGTGCAGGAGTCTATGTTTGTCTGATTCGTCAGCACAGCGGAGAGGATTATCAGCAGACCGAATCCGAGACACAGCTGGAAGTTGCCGATATCCATCAGCTGCTTATCGTGGGTGAACCACAATATCACGCTGACTATCACCGCCGCCACGAAATAGAGAGCAAACCACCCTCTGCCGAAGATATCGGTGTATTCCTTGTTTACGGTGGAGTAGCCGCCGTGGAACATGATTATCGCAGCAGGCAGGACATAGATATAAAGACCCGTGGAAAGCTCCAGCGCCATGCACACGATGAAGAACACTAATATCGGCAATGTAAGCGCCGCCTTTGAAAGAAATATCGCCTTTGGTCTGAACGAGCGTGAATGCCGTGGAGACACCGCCCATGCACCGCACAGCCTGCCGATGCCGTAAAACGCACCGAACACAGCATAAATCGCGAGGTAGTGCCACCATATATATTCATCAAAGCCTACGCCCTCGCACAGCACTGCAAACGGCAGCACGGCAAGCAGCTGACCTGCCGTGGCGGATATTCTGAGAAATTTATTATTCATCATCGTCACCGCTTTCCGCAGGGTAGGTTCTTGTGCGCGGAACATGGCACACATCGCAGAAACCTGTTTCGTCTATCTCGTTTGCAAGCAGGGCAGTGTAAATGCCGTGCGCCTGAAGTCCCTGCATGAACTCCGCGCATTTATCCGTCATTATGTTGCTTATCAGCAGCACGTCAGTATATTCGGAGCAGTCCAGCCGCTGAATGAACTCGTCAATGTGCATTCCGCAGCGGTTTTTGAGCCGTGCAAGAGTGCGCAGGATGTTCACTGTATGCTCATATCCCTCGGCGGCTTCCACACGGGTAAGCTCCTTGTCGTTTATGGCAAAGCCCACCGCAATATGTGAGCGGTAGCACTGGTCAAGAACGAACGCCGCTGCCTTTATCTGAGCCTCCAGCAGCGAAACGGAGAGCCGCTGCGTCTCATCCGCAAAAACACGCTGCATATTAAGCACCACGAGCATACGTCGCTCGGTGGTAAATTCGTTGTTGTATACCATCAGGTCGCCCGTTCTTGCGGTGGCGCCCCAGTGGATGCGGTTCATTGCCTCTCTGCCCGAGTATTCCTTTGCGCCGCATATCATGAACGGGTCAGGCAGGATGAATCTCCGCACGGTGTTGCTGCCGATGAAAGCCTCGCTGGAAAGCTGCGGCATCTGCATGTCACTGGGAGAGGGCAGCACCAGTATCTCCTCCGAGAGCTTCACTATCGCAGTCGCCTTTGTCAGACCGAAAAGGTCGCTTACCGAAAGGGTGACATCCTCTATCCTGAAGATACCGCGCTTTTCGCAGCGCACTTTCCATACGCGCTTCAGCCGCTGATGCCCCTTCAGCGTGAATATGCCCGAAACAAGACCCTTCTGCGCGTCCTTTGCAACGGACTGGGAGTTTCCATAGAACGCAAGCCACCGTGAGCAGCTTATCTCAGAGCGCGCCCAGGGGAGCGGCAGCCATTTGTTGTTAGCGATCTCCTCGGTTATCTCGATCTCCTCGTTCTCGAAAGCCTCCGTCTTGCTTATCGTCAGCTTATAGTCGATATCCGAAAGACCTATGTTCTTATACACCATATACTGCACGAGCAGTACCGCTGTCAGTATCAGTGCCATTACGATAAGAGCCATGCTTATTCTCCGATATTTTCAGTGGGAACAGCCACGCTGTCCAGCACCTGACGGATCACCTCGTCAGCAGTTCTGTCAGCACCGCCCGAAACGGTGTAGCCACGGCAGATAAGGCGGTGCCTGATAACGCAGGGAGCAGCCTCCGCCACATCCTGCGGCATGATGTAGTCTCTGCCGCTCATCATAGCGAGCGCCGCAGACATCCTCTTCAGCGCCACTGCGCCACGGGTGCTGAGTCCCAGTTTTACCGCCGCGTGGGAGCGTGTAGCGGCAGCGATATCAGCGATATATCCGCACACAGCCTCGCTTGCGGTGCAGGTGTCGATAAGCTTCTGCGCCTCGGTTATCTCGGCGGCGGTGCAGACAGCGGAAAGAGCCTCCAGTGCGCCGAATGAAACGCCGTTTTTGATTACATCTATCTCATCGTTTCGTGCGGGGTATCCGAGAGTGATGCGCACCATGAATCGGTCAAGCTGCGCCTCGGGGAGAGGATAAGTACCCTGTGTTTCGGTGGGATTCTGCGTTGCAATTACGAAGAACGGTGAATCCATGCGGTAGCTCTCGCCGTCGATGGTGGTCTGACGCTCCTCCATGCACTCCAGCAGCGCAGACTGCGTTCTGGGTGTGGCACGGTTTATCTCGTCCGCAAGCACCACGTTAGTGAACACGGGACCTTTGCGCAGGATGAATTCCTGCTCCTTCATGTTGTAGAAGTTAATGCCCGTGATATCCGAGGGCAGCAGGTCGGGCGTGAACTGAATGCGCCTGAATCCGCAGTCGATGGACTTCGCAAGGGAGCGTGCGAGCATAGTCTTACCTGTGCCGGGAACGTCCTCAAGAAGAACGTGTCCTCCTGCAAGGAGCGCAGCGCACACAAGGCGTATCTCGTTCTTCTTGCCCTTTATCACGGCAGAGATGTTGTCTGTAAGCTTTTCGGAGAGTGGCTGAATCATGGTGAACATCCTTTCTTATCGGTTTACGGGGTCATCCTTCGGGAGATTACGCAGTGTGACTATAGCGATAACACCGATCAGTATTCCGCAGATAGTCCATATGATAGGCTCCGAAAGGATAACGCCGAAGTAGTCGTATTTCGGTATCATGATAAGCACCGTGCAGACCTTCCACAGAAGCTCTATGATGCTTGCGATGATGGGGACAATGCTCTTTCCGAGACCCTGCAGCGAGGCTCTTACGCTCAGCAGCACGGCAAGCGGATAGAAGAAAAGTACGTTGAACCGCAGATATTTCAGCGCCGTTGCGGTGACAAGCTCTCCGCCGTCGGGGAGTATCAGATCTACCAGTGCGCCGCCTGCAAGGTATATCAGCAGCAGTGCGAGGGTACTCCAGGCAAACGCAAGGAACAGACCGTCACGGATGCCGCGCTTTATGCGGCTATACCTTGCGGCACCGAAGTTTTGGCTGCAGAATGTAACGAGCGTTGCGCTTATCGCAGAGTACGGCATGAAGAACAGACCGATTATCTTTCGTGCGGCGGTGTGGGCGGCGATGATATCCTCGCCCATGCCGTTTATGCCGTTCTGCAGAACGATGGAGCCGAGGTCAACAATTGAGTACATCAGCGCCATTCCGAGACCTGCGCTGAGCAGCTCAGCAGTGCTTCCCGCAGTGAAGTGGAAATCGCTGCGCTTTATCTTCAGGAACGGTCTGCGCTTCATGAGATAGATAAAGCAGACCAGTGCGGATATCGCCTGAGCGAGAACTGTTGCAAAAGCAGCGCCCTCCACGCCCCACTGAAAACCACATACGAACAGCAGATCAAGACCGATGTTCAGCACTGCGGAGATTATCAGGATGATGAGCGGAATAACGCTGTCGCCGACAGCTCGGAGTATAGAAGCCTCTAGATTATATATCAGCGTCACCACCAGACCCATCGCAACTATCATGAGATAAGCACGGGCCTCGTCGAAGATGGTATCAGGAGTATCAAGCAGCTTCAGCAGGGGAGTCACGAACAGCATTATGCCCGTAATGATGATGGCGGTTGCTATGCCCGCAAAGGTTATCATCCTTGCAATGGTGCGGCGCATCTCGTCATGGTCGCCTGCGCCGAAGTTCTTTGCAACGATGATGGCGAAGCCTGTCACCATGCCATTGATGATATTGAACATCAGCGACACCACCGATGCTGTGGAGCCTACAGCGGCAATGGAGCTTTTGCCCAGCTCACGACCGATTATAATGGTATCCGTAAAGCTGTATGCCTGCTGGAAGATGCTGCCGAAAAGTATCGGAAGCGCAAAGAGCAGTATTAATTTAAGGGGATTTCCTTTAGTTAAGTCTTTCATTTGTTCTTACCTTTATATATGTTCTATGTGTTACTCAGAAAAGCTGAAATCCGATGATTCCGCAGATGCAGATAATGCCGCCGATAACGTTCAGCTTGGTGCATTCCTCACGTCTGATAAGACCTATGAAGAACAGCGCCACCAGTATCATCGGCTGGATGAATGAGTAGTTCGCCATGCTCTGCGTTGCAACGATGTTCTCGCAAACAAGACCGATAACGTTAGGTATCTTAGTGACGGAAACGAACAGCGAGCCTTTTGTCTTTTCCTTGAAAAGCTTTATCGGGTGCACCTTCGGGGCGAGTATCACGGCGCACAGCACCAGTGCGCAGAACAGCGAAAGCGTGGGGGATATGTAGCAGGTATCGCCGCAGAAGATGCTTACGATAAGTCCGTAGCCGAATTTCACGCCGAGATAGCCGAGGAGCGGCAGCAGTATCGCAGAGTAGTCTATCTTCTTGCCGCCCGACTTTGCTATCATGAACAGACCCACAGCGGAAAGCGCGATAAATGCGAACTTCCACACGGTGTTAAGACCCAGTGCGGAAACTCCGCTGATGAGATCCACTCCGTAGGAAAGGAACACCGTCACACCGAGCCATGCTTTCAGCTCAAAGGCGGACATTTCTTTGAGTATAACAGCGGCAAGCTGAAATTCCAGCATTTTAGAGGTTGCCATGAGTAGTATCGAGGCAAACGCCTGCCACGAGAGCGTGAACACCCTGCTGTCAAACGGGAGATAGAACAGCATAAGCAGGGAAGTGGCGGCTGCCATCAGGAATGTGAGGGAATTTCCGTCAAATTTCAGCTTTGCAACGGCGTATTTGTCGCTCAGCGAGCATATAGTATAGCAGGCGACAACGAGCAGCATAAGTGGCATATCGATCCCTCCTTATTCCACTATCTCATAGGTGAGATCTTCGTAGTGCAGCAGCGAGCCTTCGTCCGTGCCGTCAGGCAGCAGAAAGAGCGCAATGGGCAGCTCCTCGCCTGTGTTTATGTCGGTAAGCGTGGCGTATTCGCCCGCTATGCGTGTTACTTTGTAATCTCTTGGTTCCATGTTGTTCTCCTTATATACATAATTATACATAATTATACATAATACATTGTATCACATCATCCGTCAAATTACAAGATGGAACTGCTCAATTTCTGCGTGTGGGAAATTTTTTTGAAAAAGTGCTTGACAAATGATTTTCGTTGTGGTATAATATCATCGTTGTGATGCTGCTATGGCTCAGTCGGTAGAGCACATCCTTGGTAAGGATGAGGTCATCGGTTCGATTCCGATTAGCAGCTCCAATAGGAAAGCGTTCCTTTCGGGGCGCTTTCTTTCACATGGAGAGGTACCGAAGTGGTCATAACGAGGCGGTCTTGAAAACCGTTTGAGGGCCACCCCACAAGGGTTCGAATCCCTTCCTCTCCGCCAAATGCGCCCCTGCTCAATGCAGGG
>JAZKZL010000022.1:0-7117 GCA_045612645.1 Oscillospiraceae bacterium | reverse complement strand
TGCTGTGCCCGTTAATAATGTGTTTGTGTTATGCGGACACAGCATTGCCTTTGGCAATGCTGCCATTTACGAAGTAAATCTGCAGCACGCTGTGTCCCTACACCGATGCGTTAATTTTATTGCGTTTCAAATTCCGATTTACAGAGGTAACATGAAAAACCAATACAAAGTAACAAAACCGCTCCTCCGCCGCTGGATGACAGAGAATATGTACAAAGGCGTACAGCTGGGTCTTAACATCGGCTGGGCGATATTCGGAGTGCTGTGTATCGTGCTGCTGATAGTTGACGCAGTAACGCCGACAGATTACATCATCTACGGTGCGCTGCTTGCGCTCTGCCTGTACATGTCAGTGCTGAGGATATTCCCCCTGACCGCCGTTCAGTACAAGCGCATGGCAAAGACCTACGGCGAGGAAAACTGGACACGCACCATAGATCTCGGCGAGGAATGCATTACTCTTTCCGAGGGTACTATCTCTGCAACATATCAGTACAAGGATATCATGAAGATCCGTGAAAAGGACAACGCCGTATGGCTCACCGCACGAAACAGAACAGTGCTGAGGCTCTACAAAGATGCATTTGTTGACGGCACATGGGAGGAGTGCAAGGAACTCCTACGCGACAGAAAGGACAGCGTATGAATTTCCACACCTTTGGAGACAAAAGCAATCCCGTGATACTGCTGATACACGGCGTTCTTACACCGTGGCAGGTGTGGGAGGCTCAGATAGCGCATTTCCAAAAGAACTACCGCATCATCGTCCCCGCACTGGATGCCCACGAGGAGGAGCGCACAAGTGATTTCCTCTCCATACAGGACGAGGCAGAGAAGATAGAGAACTATGTTATGGACGAGCTTGGCGGCAGCGTTTTTGCTGTGTGCGGTCTCTCCATGGGCGCTGCTATAACAAATCTGATATGGCAGCACGGCGTTATCGGTGCAGATAAATTCGTGCTGGACGGCGCACCGCTGCTATCCTGCGGCGGTCTGCCAAAATGGATAATGCGCAACAATTATATAACAATAATCAGGAGATCAAAGCAGCGTGATCCCAAGGTGATAGAGAGCTTCAAAAAGCAGTTCCTGCCCGAAAGATTCCTCGAAAGCTACCTGAAAATAGCAGACAATATGACCGAGGATTCCATCAGGAACATGATAAATTCAGTGTTCGCAGGAAGTCTCTGCACAACTATCGAAGATGATGGCGGCAAGCTGCTTTTCATGCACGGCACAAAGGGCAACGAAATGCTCGCTGCAAAGTCCGCAAGGCTGATGCTAAAGAACTACCCGAAAATGACAGAAAAATGCTTCAACGGCTATGCTCACTGCGAGGCTGCAATATACAAGCCCGAAGAATGGATGGCAGTCGTTGAAGATTTCTTAACACGATAAAGAATAACGGAGAAAATATTATGTACGAACTCAAAAAGCAAGAAGGCAGAGCAAGACGCGGCGTGTTCCACACCCCCCACGGCTCTATCGAAACACCGTTCTTTATGAACGTCGGCACATCCGCTGCCATCAAGGGCGGAATCTCCTCCATCGACCTTAAAGGTCTGAAAACTCAGGTGGAGCTTTGCAACACCTACCACCTGCACCTGCGCCCGGGTGATGATGTGATCTACAAAATGGGCGGTCTGCACAAGTTTATGAACTGGGATAAGCCTATCCTCACAGACAGCGGCGGATTTCAGGTGTTCTCCCTCAGCTCCCTCAGAAAGATAAAGGAGGAGGGCGTGTACTTCGCCTCCCACATTGACGGAAAGCGCATCTTTATGGGTCCCGAGGAAAGCATGAGGATACAATCCCACCTCGCATCAACCATTGCTATGGCGTTCGATGAGTGCATAGAAAATCCCGCACCGCTGGATTATGTAAAGCAGTCCGTGGAGCGCACAACAAGATGGCTGCAGCGCTGCAAGGACGAGATGGCACGCCTAAATGCCGATCCCTCCACCATTAACAGACAGCAGATGCTGTTCGGTATTAATCAGGGCGGAACATACGATGCAGTGCGCGTGGAGCACATGAAGATCATCCGTGAAATGGATCTGGACGGCTATGCCGTGGGCGGTCTTGCCGTGGGCGAGCCTGCCGAGGTGATGTACCATATCCTTGACGAGGTAGTTCCCTACGCTCCCGAAAACAAGCCCAGATACCTTATGGGCGTAGGTACACCCTCCAACATAATCGAGGGCGTGTACCGCGGAATAGATATGTTCGACTGCGTAATGCCCAGCCGCAACGCACGCCATGCAACAGTGTTCACATGGAACGGTATCATGCACGCAACAAACAAGGCATACGAGACGGACGAGCGTCCGCTTGACCCCGAGTGCGACTGCCCCACCTGCCGCAATTTCAGCCGTGGATATATCCGCCACCTTTTCAAATCAGGCGAACAGCTTGCAGGCAGACTTGCCGTGCAGCACAACCTGTATTTCTACAACACGCTCATGGAGCGCATAAGAGAGGCGCTGGACGAGGGCAGATTCGAAGAGTTCAGAAACAAATATTCGCCCCTGCTTGCAAGCAAGGTAACAGATTGATCATATTCTCCCCGCGGTTTTTATCGCGGGGAGATCTCTATGGCAAAAAATATTTAAAAATTTTCAAAAAACGCTTGACAAACACGAAATAGTATGCTATAATAGTTTTCGTTAAGTCACTGGGGTGTAGCCAAGCGGTAAGGCAGTGGATTCTGACTCCACCATTTCGAGGGTTCAAATCCTTCCACCCCAACCAAATGGCCTCCATCGCAAGATGGAGGCTAATTTTTACCGAGATGTGGCTCAGTTTGGTAGAGCGCTGCGTTCGGGACGCAGAGGTCGCAGGTTCAAATCCTGTCATCTCGACCACGACAACCTGCGACCTCGCAGGAACAGTTAAAGCACCCTTTTCGGAGGGTGCTTTTGCTATATATCGGACATATACTCTCCGCTTGAATTTTTATCTATCAGAATAATTCAAGCCAACTAATGAAATACGGGATATAATATAAACATCAAACGAAAGGAGGATTGCTAATGAAGCAACCAATAAGTTCCCCTAAGAAGATATTTGATGCTGTTCTCGATTACATCGACGAAAATGTTATGGAAAGTAAAAACTCCTTGATAGTCGGCATAACTGAGTTAGCACACGGATATTTCGAGCAATTTCATGAATTCTTCAAGAGCAAAACAGAAATGAGTATAACTAAGTACATACGAATTCGAAAATTGTACTTTGCTTTTCTGGAGATGAAAGCTAATCCCCATAAAACAAATGAGGTTATAGCTGGCTTATATTTAGGCGTAGGAGGAGATACACTCTCTCACAACTTCGATACATATTTCGGTGTAACACCCACTCAAGCCAGAGCCGACCACAGCCTGATAAAAGATAATCGCATAAATACTGATGAGATATATGCCGACAAGGAGAACGACAATATGCAGAATACAGCACACCAGACAGAGCCTTCCTTAAGAATGCTTGAGGTACTTGACTATGCCGAACACGAATACGGCTTTAAGCCCGAAGTATTCTATGCAATAGCAAAGGTTGCTGACCATCTTGACGTGCCGATATACTATATGCTTGATAAATGTTTTGATATTATGGCTGATGTGCAATCCGATCCAGGCTACATTTCTCCTAAGGTCGAAACAGCGATAGATCTTGAGCTTACTGCGGAAGATGACCTTGATGCAATTTGTGAGCACTTTGGCTGTGAGCATTGGGAGGTTGATAAAACTATGGTGGATATATACAGAAATCAGGACAAGGAGTAAAAAACACCCGAAGCCTGAACCTCGGGCGTTGCCGCTGATATCAATCCTCGTGCCTGATCCTGTCAAGCACACAGCTCGCCACAGCGAAATCTCCTGTGTCACCCGTGCTTCGTTCAACGCTTATCTCCATTCCCTCGGGGACAGACATAAAAGAGGAGTGCCCCTCATCGGAGCACTCCTCTTGATTATTGCCGCTACTTTTGTCAAACGGCAGCTTTATACTCGGGAATAGGTTGAACATCACGACTATCTTATGCGGATGAACCACCACCTTGTGCACATATTTATCCACAAGCTGCTTTACATTGGAGAGTGAGCCATTTGCCAGTGACCTGCGTATCTCCTCAAATATCAACTTAAGTTCAGCTTCTGTGACGGTTATCTCGGTATTCTCGGTCGTAAGCTCCGAGATATCCTTCAGCAGAGCGTCGCGCCGCTGTTCAAGCTTTGCCAGATTCTCCATCATCGCTTTGGACTTCATCTCAAGCAGCAGCTCCATCGTGGAATCTATCTTGCGCTCAACTAAAGCCAGCTCCTTGTTCAGAGCGGTCAGCGCATTGGCGCTTGTAGAATTCTGTTCGTTCAGATACTTGTTGTAACGCTCGGTTATCTCGGGTATCATGCTATCTGAAAATACGAACTCCGCAAGCTTCTCCAGAACATAACCCTCCAGCAACGAGCAACTCACCATGGGGTTGTGACATCCCTTGTCATTGCGGTCTTTCTTCTTATGATTGCAGACATAAGCGTATGACACCGTACCCTTGCCGTTTTTCTTGCGAGTTCCGCAGTAATAACCGCCGCACTCGGCGCACTCTATCTTTCCTGTCAGGAGATATGTACCGCGCTTTGACGGTGCTCTGCGCAGTGAGCGTTCCCGTATCCTCTGCTGAACTGCCTCAAATACCTCAATGCTGACGAGCGGCTCGTACACATCGGTACGGACTATCCACTCGGATTCATCCTTAAACACTCTGCTGCTGTTACAAACAGACTGAGATACGCGCTTATTGTATATGCACTCACCGATATACTTGCGATTTTTCAGCAATTCGTGCAGGCAGGTGCTGTTGAACTCGTTGCCATGCTTGGTGCGGTAGCCACGGCTATTAAGCTCACGCACAATATCCGCGTACTTCGAGCCCCTGTACGCCATATCGAAGATAAGGCGCACTGCGTTAGCTTCCTCAGGGTGAACCTCAGGCTTTTTGGTGGCTGGGTCTATGCGATAACCAAACGGTGGTACTCCGCCGGTGTGCATACCCTTGTGCGCATTCTCCTTCAAGCCCTTCATAGCCTCACGCGCGAGGTTTTTGGAGTAGTATTCCGCCATACCCTCAAGCACAGATTCCATGATAACGCTCTCGGGGCTGTCGTCGATGTTTTCTGTAACGGAATACAGCCTGACGCCATGCTTCTTCAGCTCGTACTTGTAGTGCGAGGAATCGTATCTGTCACGCGAGAATCTGTCCAGCTTATGTACTATGACCATGGAGAAATCCCTGCGGCGTGCGTCCTTTATCATGCGCTGGAAGTCGGGGCGCTGGTCTGACCTGGCAGAAAATGCTCGGTCAACATACTCCCTGATAATGGTGATGTTATTGTGCGCGGCGTACTCGTGAATAGCACGCAGCTGGGCTTCGATGCTCTCCTCGCGTTGGTTGGAGGAGGAAAATCGTGCATAAGCCACCGCCACGATACTGTCATTATGTTGTATCTCCACAGCTCAGTTCTTCCTTTCTTGTCATATCGATGTACCTGAACAGCATAGCTAGAAAGCTCTCAGCCTCGCTGTCAGCAGATACCACATACTCGCATTCTATTACTCTATCAGTCTTCATACGGTACTCCTTTCGGTTAGCCCTCTCCTGTCGGAGAGTAAGTGATTTCGGCTTCCCCAGGTGTCCCCCGTTGAAGCTCATAGAAATAATATATAAGCTTTTATCTTTGAATTTCGGATAGTGAAGGTCATGAAAACAAGCTGCCAATGCAGCTTATTATCACGACCATCCACATATACGCATCATCTGTCTGAGGATACAAGGTGTACTCCGCAGTAGCCACGAGCATTATTAGCACCGCGTCTTACACTTCTTACAGAGTCCGCATAGTTTTCTTTGATGTAGGAAGAAAGCAACGCTGGAAAGTTTCGGCGAAGTTCAGTGCAACCGTTCTTTTCGCTGAATATATCGAACAAGTCTGCCAGCTCCTGAGTTGCAACGAAATCCTTATCGTTACCTGTAACCTCAAGAGTCTCCGAAATAAACTTCGAGAAGGCAAACAAGGCTGTTCTGTCCGCGTTATTTGCGGTTGCCTTACAGTACTTCTCAGGTTCAACACAGATACTGAATCTGAAATGATTTTCTGCAAGGCGCCTGTAACGCTTGATGAGCTTATTGAAGATAGCGGAGCGTTCATCGTACAGATGCTCGATCAAGTGCTCATCCTGCTCCTCTTTCGGCACTGAATAGCAGAACGGAATCACTATCAGTCGGCTGAGAAACGCCCCATCGATCTTGCGCATCCTGAGAAAATGGTTGCTTGCAAAAAGAAGCTTACATTCGGGGTGAAAAGCTTTGCCCTGCTCGTACTTCTTCTCACCTTCCATCTTATCCAAAACACCCGTCAGCTTCTTCAGAGTACTGATCTCTGAATCGGGAATTACCTTGTCAGGAAGATCAGCATCCACGTTGAGCCTTGCATCCATCAGGCTGCCACTCTTGAATTTCTGAGCCAGTTCATGCATGGTGATCGTCGATACCGCTTCATCAGGCAGAAACGAGCTGGTAAAGTTTATCATTACCGATTTTCCACAGTCTTTTTCGCCATAAGCCAGAAACAGCTTCTTCACTGGGCATCCGGGTGCTATGGAGTATGCCATTACCTCCATGCACAGCTCCTCCACGCGTTCGTTGCCCTGCGATATAGAATGAAGATACCTGTCGAAATGCGGGCATTCTGTAGCGTATGGATCATAGTCCACTTGGACACATACCGTCTCAAAATAGTCCGGACCATTCGGCTCATACTCGAAGGTCTCCAGATTAAGACGGCAGTTTCTCAGAACGAGATACGGGTTAATCTTAGGCTTGACGACAGGTGGTCTTGAGAGCACAAGATTCTCAAGCGCATCAGCAATCTCCTTAGCAAAATTAGGCTTGCCCTTGATTCGTATCTCTTTATAGAATTTTCCATAACAAAAATGTTTCAGCGCTGTTATGGTCATATGCTTGTAAACGCTTTCTTCGAACATATGTACTTTGCCTTGATAATTGACAAAGGCATGCTCATCAACAGCGCGTTCAGCAAGCTCTATTGATGTAGGCACATCCTCG
>JAZKZL010000021.1:0-4241 GCA_045612645.1 Oscillospiraceae bacterium | reverse complement strand
AATGTAGTCGCAGGGTAGGGGTCAAACCTACGGTTTACCCCTACTACCCCTATCCCTTGTGTTCCGCACACCGCTGCGCTGTGCGGCGATATTAGGGTGAAAGGTTTATCGTGTCTGATTGTAGCTTTTAGTTATATTGCACTTCGGAACTCTCCTTTTAACTTCGTACATAAGATTGACTTATCTGAGCGTTACGGCTAGCCGCATAGCTTTTGACGTAGCTTTTAATTAGCTTGTGATATATTTCAACTGTTGCAACACAGCGGATAAACGACAACTAATTAAGATGGTTTTAATGTGCATTTCACAGATTTGTTACAGGCAACATTGCAAGCTCTGCGGCTGGCGCCTGCGCTTAGATAGGTCAATCTCATGTACGGAGTTTAAAGGCGAGTTCCGCAGTGCAGCGCCATTAAAATCAACAGCCATACACGATAAACCTGTAAATTAAATATCGCCGCATAGCGAAGCGGCATGCGGAACACAAGGGATAGGGGTCACAGGGGTAAACCGTAGGTTTGACCCCTACCCTGCGACTACATTTCGTCTAAGTGGCGGTAGAGGCACACCGCAAACAACTCGATAAATCGCACCTACAAATTCCGATTTATCGTTCTATATGGCGTATGAGGACAATTTTATTTGATTTGCTCTTGTAAAATATCGGGAAGTATGGTATAATGCTTAATGTATGTATAAAAAATCTCCGCTTTGCGGTAAAAGAAAGGAATAATTATTATGAAGATCGAGACCCAGTGCCTGCATGAAGGCTATACCCCTAAGAACGGCGAACCCAGAGTTATGCCCATCGTTCAGAGCACAACTTATGTTTATGAATCCACCGATGATGTTGCAGCGGTATTTGATGACCCCACTAAGAGCCTCATCTACTCCCGCTTTGAGAACCCCACCACAGACTGCGTTGAGAAGAAGATCGCAGCACTGGAAGGCGGCGTTGCTGCTATGTGTACATCCAGCGGACAGGCTGCGTCCCTCATTTCCATTCTCAATATCTGTCAGGCAGGCGACAGCTTCATCGCTTCCTCCTCTATCTATGGCGGCACAGTAAACCTCTTTGCTGTTACACTGAAGAGAATGGGCATCGAGTGTATCTTCGTTGAGCATGACGCTACAGAAGAGCAGCTCGCAGCATCTTTCAAGGAGAACACCAAGGCAGTATTCGGCGAGACCCTCGCAAACCCTGCCATCACTGTTCTTGATATCGAGATGTGGGCAAAGGTTGCTCACGAGCACGGTGTTCCGCTCATTATCGATAATACATTCGCAACACCCATCCTCTGCAGACCTATCGAGTGGGGCGCAGATATCGTTATCCACTCCACATCCAAGTACATGGACGGTCACGCAGTGCAGGTTGGCGGCGTTATCGTTGACAGTGGCAAGTTCGACTGGACAAGTGGTAAGTTCCCCTGCATGACAGAGCCTGATGACAGCTACCACGGCACTGTTTACACAAGAGATTACGCATTCGCTCCTTACATCGTAAAGGCAAGAATGCAGCTTATGAGAGACTTCGGTTGCTATCCCGCAGCGCACAGCTCCTTCCTGCTGAATCTCGGTCTGGAGACCCTTGCAGTACGTATGCAGCGCTACTGCGAGAACGCTATCAAGGTTGCTGAGTTCATCGAGAAGAGCGGTAAGGCTGAGTTCGTAACATATCCCGCACTGGCTTCCTCCAAGCAGAATGCACTTGCGAAGAAGTATCTGCCCCTCGGCACCAGCGGTGTTATCTCTTTCTCTATCAAGGGCGGCAGAGATACAGCAGTGAAGTTCATGGACAGCCTGAAGCTTGCCTCTAACGAGGTTCACGTTGCAGATATCCGCACCTGCGTGCTGCATCCTGCATCCGCAACTCACCGTCAGCTCACCGATGAGCAGCTCGTAGCAGCAGGCATCGACGGCGGCCTCATCCGCTTCTCCGTAGGTCTCGAGAACGTTGACGACATCATCGCCGACATCGAGCAGGCGTTTGCCGCAATCTGATTCACGATTATATCAGTGTAGGGACACGGCTTGCCGCAGATTTGCTACGCAAATGGCAGCATCGCCTTCGGCAATGCCGTGTCCGTACAGTTTATAATTTATATACGGTACAGTCGGTTAAATTGATATGACAAAAGAATAAAAGGAGAATAACTTTGATTACAGTTTCAAATTTAAGCATCAGCTTCGGCGGACAGCTTCTGTTCAAGGATGTTGAGCTGAAATTCACACCCGGCAACTGCTACGGTGTTATCGGCGCAAACGGTGCGGGAAAGTCCACGTTCCTGAGAGCGCTGTGCGGCGAGCTGGAGCCTACAAAGGGCAGCGTTTCTATGCCCGACGAGCTGCGCATGAGCGTGCTTAAGCAGGATCACTACGCATACGACCAGTACACTGTACAGGACACCGTCATCATGGGCAACAAGCGCCTGTATGACATCATTCAGGAGAAGGATGCGCTCTATGCCAAGGAGGATTTCTCCGAGGAGGACGGCGACAAGGCAGCACAGCTTGAAGCAGAGTTTGCTGAGCTGAACGGCTGGGAGGCTGAGTCCGACGCATCCAAGCTTATTCAGGGTCTGGGACTTCCTGAGGAGATACTCTATCAGCAGATGGACAGCCTTACAGGTAACGAGAAGGTAAAGGTGCTGCTGGCGCAGTGTCTGTTCGGAAATCCCGATATCATCCTGATGGACGAGCCTACCAACCACCTCGATATCGACGCAGTTTCGTGGCTGGAGGACTTCCTCGCAGAGTATTTCGGTACCGTTATCGTGGTATCCCATGACCGTCACTTCCTGAATAATGTATGTACCCATATAGTTGATATCGACTACGGCAAGATCAAGATGTACGTTGGTAACTACGAGTTCTGGTATGAGTCCTCTCAGCTTATCCAGCGCATGATAAAGCAGCAGAACAAGAGAGCAGAGGAGAAGATCAAGGAGCTGCAGAACTTCATCGCACGCTTCTCTGCAAACAAATCCAAATCCAAGCAGGCTACATCCCGCCGTAAGCTGATCGATAAGCTGACCGTTGAGGAGCTGCCTGCATCCAGCAGAAAATATCCCTACATCGGCTTTGATATGGAGCGTGAGGTGGGTAAGGATATTCTGCAGGTATCGGGTCTATCCAAGACTGTGGACGGCGTGAAGGTGCTTAATGACGTTAGCTTCACCGTGGGCAAGAACGACAAGATCGCTTTTGTCGGCAATAACGAGATCGCTGTCACCACTCTGTTCAAGATACTCATGGGCGAGATGGAGCCTGACGAGGGCTTCTATAAGTGGGGAAGCACCACTTCCGTAAGCTATTTCCCGAACGACAACAGTGCATTCTTCAACGACTGTCAGCTTTCCATCCTCGACTGGATGCGTCAGTATTCCAAGGATGAGACAGAGAGCTACCTGCGTGGCTTCCTCGGACGTATGCTGTTCAGCGGCGACGATGTTTTCAAGCCTGTAAACGTGCTTTCGGGTGGTGAGAAGGTGCGCTGCATGTTCTCCAGAATGATGCTTTTCCAGAGCAATGTGCTTATCCTTGACCGTCCCACAAACCACCTCGACCTCGAGAGCATCACTGCCGTAAACAACGGTCTTTCCGAGTTCAAGGGCAACATCCTGTTCGCCTCCCACGACCACGAGATACTGCAGACTGCTGCAAACCGCATTATCGAGATCACCGAAACAGGCTGCTTCGACAGAATGGGCACCTACGATGACTTCGTTGAGTGGCGTAAGGATGCAGTAGGCGGAAAGCTTATGCTTTAATCTGAATTAGGAACGTGAAACAATGAACTATATCATTCTTGATATGGAATGGAATCAGGCGCTGGATCGATCGAAGATGGTGCAGTCGCCTGTGATACTGCGGGGCGAGATCATCCAGATCGGCGCCGTAAAGACGGACGATAACTTCAATCTGATAGATAAGATGAAGATAAACATCGCCCCGAAATATTATCGCAGGATGAATCGTCATGTGGAAAAGATAACGGGCATAACCAATGCTCAGCTTGCAAAGGGTGAGAAGTTCCCATCTGCTTTTCAGCGCTTCAAGGAGTGGTGCGGCGATGATTTCCGCTTCATTACATGGGGTTTTGACGATGTGGCGATGCTGTCCGATAACATGGCACTGCATGGCTTTGACCCGTCCTGGGGCAGTGATTACATCAATCTGCAGCTGATTTACAAGAATCAGATCGATAACGAGCGTACCCAGTGGGCGCTTTCCGATGC
>JAZKZL010000020.1:0-8972 GCA_045612645.1 Oscillospiraceae bacterium | reverse complement strand
GGTCAAACCTACGGTTTACCCCTACTACCCCTATCCCTTTTCCCGCACACCGCTGCGCTGTGCGGCGATATTGAATTTATAGGTCTATCGGGTCTGTTTGTAGCTTTTAATTAATCAGCACTTCAGAACTCTACTATTATTATCGAGGTCAAATTGCCTTATCTAAGCGTTACGGCTAGCCGCAGAGCTTGTAGCGTAGCTTTAAATTAACTTGTGATATATTTCAATTGTTGCAATACAGTGGATAAACGATAACTAATTAAGATGGTTTAATGTGCATTTCACAGATTTATTACAGGCAACGCCGCAAGCTCTGCGGCTTGCGCCTGCGCATAGATAGGTCAATTTCATGCACGGAGTTTAAAGGAGATGTACGAAGCAGTGCAGCAGAAAAGGGACAAACAGACACGATAAACCGCTCACTTTAATATCGCCGCACAGCGCAGCGGTGTGCGGAATAAAGGGATAGGGGTCACAGGGGTAAACCGTAGGTTTGACCCCTTTTTTGCGACTACATATCGTCTAAGCGGAGGTAAAGCCACACCGCAAAGTGCATGGTAAATCAAAATCGCTGCAACCACCCCGAAACGGCAACCCCTTACACAGCAAAAGACCCGCAAAGGAAAAACTCCTTCACGGGTCTTGATATATACTGTTATACTGTTACGCTTTTATCATCTTGTACGGATAACAAACTCCACCTTGCCAAAGGTGTACTGCAGGCAAACGGACAGACCGCCTGTAAGTGTGATGGTTGCATTGCTCTCAGCGAACTGAGGTGTGAGATCAAGCTCCACATTCTTCTTGTTAGACATATTTACTGCAAACAAACCGTTCTGCAGATTAAGGAACTCGCCTACGCAAGCCTCAACGAACTCGTCCACCTCTTCAAAGAGACCGCATTCCTCGATATCATCGATATCCTCGTTGGTATCCACTGCATAACGGGAAGCGAGATTGATAAATGCAGCATCTCCGCCGCCGATAGCGGTGTAGTATGCAACGCCCTCGCCTGTCAGATCCTGAGATGTAAGATGCTCGCAGGTGATCTCGGTATCCTTCTGACAGCCTGCAAGAACGAAATCATCGCCGATAAAGCGGATAGCATTCTTTGTAAGCAGCATTATGTAATCAACATAGAAGTCCTTGTTGGGATCGTCCTCCAGATCGAAGATGGATACGATATCCTCAGCAAGAGCTGCATCGTTAGGCTCGTCACCTGCAAAAGCAGCAGTAGCCTTGTATTCGGCAAGAGCGTCCTCGAACTGCTTGTTGGTGATAAATCCCGCATCGATCAGCGCCTGACCGAGAACGATATTCGCGGTCTTCTGCTTGGAGATCAGCTCACCTACCTGAGCTTCAGTCAGGAAGCCCATATCAATAGCGATGTCACCGATGCGCTTATCAACGTGCATCTGCTCCTCATGAACAGCCTCCACCTGCTCTGCAGTCATATATCCTGCATCAATAGCAAGCGCACCGAGCTTCACACGGGTGCTGTTCTTTGCTTCAAGCGCCACAGCAAGCTGTTCGCCTGTGATTATATTCTTATTGAGTAGAAAATGTCCGAATAACTGTGTAAACATTAATTTGACCCTTTCCTTTCAGGAATTTTAACCTTCGATGATCTTGGCAATGATCTTATTGACATCCTCGTCCTTGACGGGCTTCTGCAGGAACTCATAAGCGCCTGCCTTGATAGCGCTTACAAGATGGCTCTGCGTACCGATCGTGGATGCCATTACGACCTTCGCATCGGGATCAAACTCCCTGATCTCAACAAGAGCATCGAGGCCTGTCTTGCCGGGCATTACGATATCCATAAAAACAAGATCGGGCTTGATAGCCTTATAATTATCAACTGCCTGGATTCCGTCCTTTGCCTCAAAAACAGCGGAGATGCCTGCCTTCTTGAGAACATCAGTGAGTTTTCTTCTGACGAGGATAGAATCGTCACAGATCAATACTTTAAGCTCTGAAATATTCATTTTGCATTGTTCCTTTCATTTTCCGACAGACTGTCGGCAGATAAAATCGTACACTGTTATTATACAGTATTGTGGCAGAAATTACAAGGGTTTTTGAAGTAATTCATACATTCGGTATAAGATAACCGCCACAAACTGTGCATTCTGCACAAATCACCCTCCCAGACGGGAGGGTGAGATTGATTTACGATCAAGCCTTGATCTCTGTGCCTGCGGGGAGCATATCGTATCTAGCAAATTCAGCGGTGAACTCGCCGAGACCCTGTGTGATCTGACGAAGCACCAGTGCAAAATCAACGATCTCAGACTCGGGAGCCTCTGCAAGCAGCTCGGTCATGCCGCCGCCTACGGAGTTCATGCCGAGAACACTGCCGCGGCGCTTGGAGAGTACGCTCATAACATCGCCCTGCTTGTCATCGGGAACGAGGATAGTAAGGCTCTTCACAGGCTCCAGCAGATAGGGCTGAGCCTCCTTCATGCAGTCCTTGAACGCCATGGACGCAGCGGTCTTGAACGCCATTTCAGAGCTGTCCACAGGGTGGTAAGAACCATCAACAAGTGTAGCCTTCAGACGAACTACAGGGAATCCGCCGAGAGAACCATGCTCTGCAGCCTCCTGCAGACCCTTTTCAACTGCGGGGTGGAAGTTCTTGGGCACAGAACCGCCGAAGATCTTCTCCTCGAAGATAAGCTCATCGCCTTCGTGGGGAGCAAACTCGATCTTAACATGGCCGTACTGACCGTGCCCGCCCGACTGCTTCTTATACTTGCTCTCGATAGTAACAGGCTTACGGATAGCCTCACGGTAAGCGATCTTAGGAGCAGACAGAGCAACCTCCATGCCGAACTTTGCCTTCAGCTTTGCAGCCGCAACATCCAGATGCTGTTCGCCGAGACCGCCGATGATGCGCTCGTGAGTTTCGTGATTATGAACGTATTCCAGAGTCTTATCCTCTTCAAGCAGACGGCGGATAGCTGTGGAGAGCTTGCCCTCGTCGCCGTTGCCCTTCAGTGTAACTGCCATGTAGTAGCAGGGCTTGGGGAACTCAATGGGTGTCAGAGCCTTAATATCGGAAGGATCGCAGAGTGTGTCGTTAGTGTTGCCGTCGAGCTTTGTAACAGCAACGATATCACCTGCGTAAGCTTCAGCGATCTCCTCCTGCTTCTTACCGCAGAGGGAAACCAGCTTGCCGAACTTAACTGCCTCGCCTGTTGTGGCATTGACCAGCTCGGACTTGCCGTTGATGGAGCCCTGAACGATCTTCAGGCAGCTGATCTTGCCTACGAACGGATCGGCAATAGTCTTGAAAACGAATGCCTTGAGAGGCTTTGCGTCATCATATTCAACCATGTCGTCCTCGGTCATCTCGAGACTTCTCTCCTTGGGAGAGGGCAGCATGGAAACAACAGCGTCCAGCAGCATATCAACGCCCGAAAGAGTATCGTTAGCGCAGCATACAACAGGTGTGATGGCGCCGCTTGCGATACCATCGTGGATGCCCTTTACAAGCTCCTCCTGAGTGAAATCCTCGCCCTCAAAGAACTTCTCCATGAACTCCTCGTTGGTCTCCGCAACAGCCTCTGCCATCGCAGCACGCAGACCTGCGATACGGTTTTCGGACGCAGGGATCTCCACCTCGGCGGGAACGCCGTTCTTATCGTACTTGTAAGCCTTCATGGTGAGCAGGTTCATGTACGCCTCAACGGGGCCATGCTTGTCGTAAGGAACTACGATGGGACAGATAGAGGGACCAAAAGCGATCTTCAGATCGGTATGTACTTTATAGAAATCGGAATTCTCCACCTCCATGCAGGTAACGGCGATCATTCTTGCCTTGTTCTGCTTGCAGGCGAGGTTGTAAGCCTTGATGGTGCCGGGGCAAACGCTGTCCTTGCCGTTTACTGTGATGATAACGGATTCAGCTGCACGAACGCCCTCGTACATTCCGCCCACGAAATCAAACTGACCGGGAGCATCGATAACGTTGATCTTTGTATCCTTCCACACTGCGTTTACAACAGCGGAATTGATGGAGATCTTTCTTCTGATCTCTTCAGCGTCAAAGTCGCATACGGTGTTTCCATCAGCTGTGTTGCCCATTCTGTCGGTCAGACCGCTCTTGAACAGCATTGCTTCTGCAAGGGCTGTCTTACCGCTTTCGCCGTGTCCGGCGAGGACAACGTTTCTGATACTGTCAGCTTTGAATGTTTTCATGGGATAACCTCCGAACAAATTTATTTTAAGAATTAACCAAAAGCACAGATTGTATATAATAACTAAAATACTATTCCCCTTGGAAAATGTCTTGTGTATATTATATAGTAAATTTACATAAATTGCAACTGTTTTTGTGGAGTTTTTTTGACATCGGATGTACAAATGTTAAAGTCGCTTTTGTGCAAATTAAACAAACAACATTTTTCAAAAAGCGCTTGAATATAGCAATATAATAGTATATAATATATAATAGGTCAATATAGAACAACAAATCCTAATGAATATTGAATAGAGAATAATGAATAATTATTGTGGTCGCCTGCGGCGACGTATTTAAAATAATCGGCGAAGCCGCACCGATATTTTTCATTATTCAATATTCATTTGAGCGTAGCGACATATTCTAATTTACTGCAAAGGAGATACGATGAGCGGACAATATCACGAATTCTGCATAATGCCCGAAGCGCCTGTTTCGGGGCGGCTGTACGACGAATACGAGCCGCACAAATACAGCGACATCGCCCTGCTCCATGATGACGATCTGCTGACTATCCGTCACGGCGGCGATATCGAATTCTACTGGCACACTTTGGATGTTAGCGGAAAGGGGCTTGCCGCTTACGGCATCACTCTGATATCCCCTGAATCTGCACGGCAGCTTGCGGAGCTGCTCCCTGCCGAGGAGGCTTTCCTTTCTCTCGGCGGTCTGCTTACTAAAGCGATCAATGAAAACAAATTTATAATACATTTCGGTATTTAAGGAGGACACCATGACAAACGAGAGCAAAACACTGTATATCCCCCTGTATGCAAAGGCAATGATGAGCCGTGAAGGCTTTTTCGATGACGTATACGCAGAGGAGATCGTTGACACCTGCGGCTATGACTTCGAGGATGTGGATAAATCCCGCAAGCTTGCTATCTTCCTCTCAATGAGAGCAATGCAGCTGGATGAGATGACCGAACGTTTCATTGAGAAATGCCCCGATTGTATCGTGCTGCACCTCGGCTGCGGTCTTGACAGCCGCTGCGACCGTGTTCAGCTGCGTGCAAAGAAATGGTACGACATAGACTTCCCCGAGGTCATTGATATCCGTAAGGGATATTTTACCGAAAGCGAAAACTACCGCATGATAGCCTCCTCCGTGGCGGATATAAGCTGGATGGACGAGATCGAATACAGCGGCGAGAACGTTCTTGTTATCGCAGAAGGACTTTCCATGTACCTCACACTGGATGAAATGGTAAAGCTGATGAAGGAGTTCGGCAGCCGCTTTGCTCAGACCGCTTTCCTGTTCGACGCTTACTCCGACGCCGCTGCGAAGCTCTCGAAGTTCAAGAACCCCATCAACAAAATGGACGCTCAGATATACTTCTCCATGAGCGACCCTGCGGCTTTGGAATACCGTGTGAAGAACACAAAGTGCGTTATCAACAGAAGCATTATACAGAAACGCTATATCGATAAATTAAGCGGTGCAATGAAGGCTCGCTACACATTTATGGGCGGCTTTGGCTCAGGCTTCTACCGCATCTTCGGTTTCCGCATCAAGGGAAAAAAGAAATAATGCGTGTGCTTGTGGTATATTGTCATCCCAGCAGGAGCAGCTTCACCTACGAGGTTATGGAGCAGTTCTGCAAGGGGCTTTCGGACGGCGGGCATGAGATAGTTATGTCCGACCTGTATGAGATGGATTTCCGTACTGATATGTCGGAGGAGGAATTCCTGCGCGAGACCTATTACCGCGCAGACCTCCCCATCCCCGATGACGTGCGCAGGGAGCATGAGAAGATAGAATGCTGCGACGGCATCGCGTTCGTCTACCCTGTTTTCTGGACGGAGGCGCCTGCGAAGCTCGTTGGCTGGTTTGACAGAGTGTGGTCTGTAGGATATGCCTATGCGGACTGCATCATGAAAATTCTCGGCAAGGCACTTTTCATCGCCTGTGCGGGAAAAACTCTGCAAAGCTTAGAGGAAACAGGCAACAAGCAGGCTATGGAAACGGTAATGCTCGGTGACCGCATAAATCAGCGTGCGAGGGATAAGCAGATGGTCTTTTTGGACGGCATCTCCCACTACGATGAGGAGCTTATCGCACGGATGAAGCCGCAGCACCTTGAAACGGCGTACATGCTCGGAAAGACTTTCTGATATAAGGAGAACTCAACTTGAACATATTCACCTGCCCCGTCTGCGGAGAGAAAAACGGGCTTGACAGCGCTCCCCTGCTGCATTTTGAGGGAAACAGCGCCCGCTGCCCGAAGAACCACTGCTTCGATATCTCCGCAAAGGGCTACTTAAACCTGCTGCTGTCGCAGCACAAGAATGTAAAGGATCCCGGCGACAGCAAGGAGATGGTTGCTGCAAGGCGTGATTTCCTCGGCAGCGGAGCGTATCAGCCGCTGCTGGATGGTCTGTGCGATGCGGCAAGGGAGCTTTGCTCCTACATAGATTCGCCTGTTATCGCTGACTGCGGCTGCGGCGAATGCTGGTACACCGCAGGCATACACGACGCTCTGAAAGCAGACGGCAAAGCGCCGCAGCTTTTCGGCGTGGATATCTCCAAAAATGCGCTTGCCGCAGCAAAGGCGAGAGTGCGTGAGCGTGATATTTCCACCGCCGTTGCAAGCGTTTTCAGGCTGCCGATAAAAACGGATTCCGCAGATATGGCGACAGTTATCTTTGCGCCATTCATGGCTGAAGAGCTGCGCCGCATCGTGAAAAACGGCGGATATATCGTCACCGCGATACCTGCAGAGCGGCATCTTTTCGGTCTGAAATCCGTGCTTTACGATAACGTACGACTGAATGAAGTGAAATCATACGATGTGGAGGGCATGGAATTCCTCGGAAAGAGCGAGGTCTCCTTCACACTGCAGCTGGATTCACAGGAGCTGCTGAATGCTCTGTTCATGATGACTCCGTACTACTACAAGACCTCCCCCGAGGACAGCAACAGGATATATTCCTATTTCGGCACTCACGAAAGCTTTTCCACTGAGTGCGCATTTGAGATACTAAGATACAAGGTAAGGAAGTGATGGCATGATAATACTCCCTGCTCAGGTCACTGAAGCCATAGGTGTACTGGAAAACGCAGGCTATGAGGCTTACGTTGTGGGCAGCTGTGTGCGTGAGCTGCTTATCGGCAACACGCCGCAGGATTTTGATATCGTCACCAACGCTGAGATAAACGATATACTGTTCGCTTTCAGGGATTACCGAATCTCTGACGAGGGCATACAGCGGGGCGAGATACTCGTAACGGTGGTGGGCATGATAATCAGCGTGTCGCCATTCCGCAGAGAGGTGGTCGGCAACCGTGTTATGTATGCGGACAAGCTGGAGACCGACCTTGCAAGGCGTGGCTTCACGATGGACGCCATGGCATACTCCACAAAGGAGGGTCTTATCGACCTTTATGGTGGCAAGGGCTGCCTTACGGGAGATGAAAAGCGTGTCGTAGCCATCGGCGAGAACATCACACGCAACTCTAAGGAAAACGGCAAGCCCGTCACCGAAACATATTACGATATGTCCTTCAGCTTTACGAACGAGCCTTCGCGCATACTCCGTGCGATACGCTACTGCGCCGAGCGTGAATTCGTGATAGACGAGGCAACTCGTGCCGCAATGCGTCAGAATGTGAGCTGCTTTGAATATGCTGATACCAAAAAGGTTTTCTCCGAATTACAGCGCATCGTGATGGGCAAATACGCCACAAAGGTACTGATAGAATACGCCGATATACTTATGCACGTCATCCCCGAGATAGAGCCGTGTGTGGACTTCGAGCAGCATACGCACTTTCACGATTTCACCGTGTGGGAGCATATCGCACGCTCCGTGGGTTACGCGGTGCCTGTGCCCGCTATCCGATTTGCGATGTTCTTCCACGACATCGGCAAGCCCGACTGCTGCTATATCGACAGCAAGGGTCAGGGGCATTTCAAGGGACACGGGGAGCGCAGCAGGTTGCTTGCCGAGGGCATCATGCGCAGGATGGAGTTTGACCGCAGGCTAGCAGACGAGATAAGCTGGCTGGTATACCACCACGACGTAAAGATCCCCGAGGACAGAAAGGCGCTGAAGGAGCTTATCCGCAGACTGGGTGCAGAGGATCTGAAAAGTCTGCTGCAGTGCGAGATAGCCGACAACCGTGCCAAAAAGCAGGACACCGAAACGCCCGATGTGGCAAGGCTCAGAAACAGCCTTGCGGCGCTGAACGAGATAATCACAACGGGCGAGTGCTACGATATATCTCAGCTTGCGGTGACTAAGCGTGAGCTGATGGAGCGCCGACTGGTCACCACCGAAAAGGAAGCGGACGAGCTTATAAACGTGCTGTTTGAGATCGTGCTTGACAAGCCCTCTTTCAACACAAAGCTGATGCTGTTCGATATGGCGCAGCGCTCCAAACAAAAGGCGGAGGAGCTTGCCGCCGCCCGTGAGGCTGCCCTGCGCGAAAAGCAACAGACGCTGAAGGACAGGACAAAGGAGCCTGTATTCTCAAAGAGGAAGAAAAGAAAGATTTAAGATCAACATGAAAAGTATAACCCGTGAAGAGAAACTTCACGGGTTATTTTCATATTTTGCAGATAAATTGGAATTTACCAGCGACGCAGTGACGCTACGCTTACACTGCTTACGCGGGGCGCAAACTCCATTTCGATTTTCCCTTAAGGAAAATCGATTTTGCTGCGCAAAACCATTCCGTTTGCCACTGATCTCCTTTTAAAATGTGCATTTTTCCGTAGGGGCG
>JAZKZL010000019.1:0-5027 GCA_045612645.1 Oscillospiraceae bacterium | reverse complement strand
TTCCTGCATCCTCCAAAGCTATAATAGCGGCATGGTGACAGGCACTAACGCAGGCGGTCTTATAGGTTATTTATCTAACAACATCTCCATTACAGACTGCTATAATGTCGGCTACATTCATATAACGAAAAGTGGCGGCGGACTTATAGCAGAAATATCAGACTCACCAAAACCCGATGTCTATGTTTATGACTGCTATGCAGCAAACCGTTACGGCACAGATGGGAACGCCCTTGTGCCTTACTTCACAACATTTGACGAAAGTAAATTTTCTTCAATCAGCAAGGTTTCGAATTCAGATAGTTTTTGGCACTTAAATCCTTCCATAACATTTGAAAGCTATGAGTTTGATGATACTATCTGGGAGATGGAAGCAAGCACTGATGAACGTATCTCCTACCCTGATCTCATCAGATTCAGGGATGATCATGTTTACATGTACCCTATGGATGAGTACAGTAATTACATATTCCCTTCAACCAATGAAAATATTGCTATCAATAATACTACCGTCACCATCACATGGGACAGGCTGTTCCAGCCCTGCGAAAGCTATGCTGTCTACCTGTATGACGGCATAAGAGAATTAAAACTGAACGCAGACTGCTCCGATGTAGATCCTGCTGACAACTCGATCTGCAAGATAACTATGACATTTGATGAGCTGAGCGCCACAAACTTTGATGTCAATGCGGGTGAATTCGGACTTTCAGTGGTTCCCTACATCTATGGCGAAGACGATCCTGGTGCCCCTGGTACCCCCAGCGTTTCTGAAAGCGCACTGGCGGAATGGGACGGTTCGGTTGCAGACAGCTTTGAAAGCGGCACAGGAACAAAAGCAGATCCATATATCATTATAACTCCCGCACAGTTGGCATATTTTTCTGACCTGGTAGATAACGGCAACACCTTTGAAGGCAAATATGTTGAACTGAAAAAAGATCTTCTGATGGATGATCCTCTCACGGAAACTCCCGATGAGACATTTGATCCAATAGGCGGTTATGACCGTGATGACCTGCGCACCTTCATGGGCAGCTTCAACGGTAACAACCACACCATCTATAACCTTGATATCCAGAGCTATGGCAACGAAAACTATTTAGGTTTGTTTGGCTACGTTTACGGGGAAAATGCAGTTGTAGAAAATGTCATCATCGAAGGCGGAACATTGTATACAACGATTTCACAGGCAGGCGGTATCTGCGGCAAGCTGTTTGAAGGTACTATCAGAAACTGCCATTACAACGGCACTATTGAAGCCGAAACTTTACATGGTTACAACAAATGGTACATTCCCTATGATATAGGCGGTATCTGCGGCAGGATGGAAATGAGCACCATTGAGGACTGCAGCTTCAACGGAAAGATAAGCATTTCAGGGCAGGCGCTTGATTTCTCCGATGAGTTGTATCCTAAAAACATCGGTGGTATCTGTGGTATGTCACTTGAAGACCACTGCCTTATCGAATTCTGCACAGCCAATGTAGATATCACTGTTGACGGTCTTGTAAGCAACGTGGGTGGTATCTGTGGATCCCTTGACGCAACAGATATCTATGAATGCAGTGCAAGCGGCAAAATCACTGTCGGCTCTTCCTATCAGTCCACTGACGTTTCAAAACACATAGGCGGTATTGCAGGATATTCTCCTTATGACACAGGCACAAGCACAATATATTACACCACTTCAAGATGCACAGTTTCTGCTCCCGACGCAGACTATGTAGGCGGCTTTGTGGGCAATGCCGAATTCTGTCTGTTCAACTCCTGTATAAACTACTCTGATGTAAAGGGCAGCAATATGGTAGGCGGCATCTGCGGATCTGCTGAATATGACGCTATCGAAGATTCCACGAACTACGGCAACATCAAGGCAACAAACAGCGTTGCAGGCGGCATCTGCGGCAAGGCGGGATATCATTATCAGAACCCTGTCACACTTGCTTATACCGAACGCTGCATGGGTTTCTCAGGCTGCACAAATTACGGCAAAGTAAATGCATATCTGCAATATGCAGGCGGCATCTGCGGCAAGAGTATATTATCATCCATGACAAGCTGTGCAAACCACGGTGATGTGGCAGCGGATATTTATGTAGGTGGTCTGTACGGCAGCTATGAGCGCGGCAAGCAGCAGTCCGGCAACACCTTCAATATAGAAGGCAGCCTGAACACAGGCTATATCCATGCCGATGATTGGTTCGCCGGCGGTTTTATCGGAACGATAGGAATCGAAGATCAGATCATTACCATCCGTAACTGCCTGAATGCAGGTGATGTGGATGGATCCGGATATTATCAGCAATATAAAGGTAATCTCTGGGGGTATCTTAATCCTGATATCGAAGAATACACCATGGAATATTGTATCAATATCGCCGATCCTCTGATAGCAGACATCGGATATGGTGCATATACTTCGAAAAATGTCACGATCAACAATGTCTATACTCTTGGCAACCTTAACAGCGAGTTTGGAATAACAGAAGAACAACTTACTGATGATAATGTTATCACAACGCTTGCTCTTGACCCGACCAGATGGCAGAAAACTCCAAACGCCGAAAATGTTAAGTATTTCCCTGATCTTAAATATCTGGATAATGACGTTTTCACAACAGGCAGCAAACTTAGATCTCCCGAAAATGTAAAAGCAAACGTAAACGGAACATCTGTTACCGTGGTATGGGATGCAGTAAACAACGCTGACGGATATATCGTCCGCTGTGAAAGGGACGACGGCTTCTATGTAACTCAGAATGTAAGCGCAGCAAGTACTACATATACCTTCACCGCACTTGAGATCGACCATAGCTATGCGATATCCGTACAAAGCAAACGCGGTAAGGAAACCACTCCGATAAATCCCGACAATATCGTTTCGGTAACTGTCAATAAGCCTATCCCGCAGAATGTTACTACCCAAGCAAGAGATGGCATTGTATTCCTGATGTGGGATGAGATACCAAATGCAACATCCTACCGTATCCGCAGGAAAGATTCCTCGGGTTGGAAGAATCTGGCGGATATTACTGACACAGTATACGAAGACAGAGCTGTAACAAATCACACCGCCTATCAGTATGCTGTTTATGCTAAGGTTAACGGTACATGGTACGGTCCTTCCGCTATCGTAACAGCTACCCCAAAGCCCTCTGTTATTGCAACAAATGTAAAGGCGGTAGCAGGCGAAGGAAATATCACCATCAGTTGGGACAGTGTATACAACGCAAATAAGTACCGTATACGCAGACAGGACGGCACAGGCTGGAAGGATTACATGGATCTAACCGACACATCTTTTGTTGACAGTAACGTTAATCCGGGTACAAAATACTACTACGCGATCTATTCCTATATAAACTCCAAATGGAACGGACCTTCTGCAATAGTAAGCGCTACACCGATGGAAGTTGTAAATGTTCCACAGAATGTTACAGTCACCGCAGGCGATGGAAGAGCTGTCGTGAGATGGAAAGCAGTAGCAAATGCTCCTCTTTACCGTATCAATATAGACGACGGCAAAACAGTGGTTGAAAAGAATGCCACGGCAAGTCCCTTTACTGTTGCAGATCTCAATAACGGTACAAAGTACACTTTCACCGTTTATGCAATGATAAACTCACGATGGTACGGACCATCAAAGGCTGTTACCGCTACACCACAGTCCTCTGTTGCAGCCAATGTAAAAGCTGTTGCCGCAGATGGTAAGGTTACTCTCACCTGGGATACAGTAGCAGGCGCAACTCTTTACCGTATCCGCAGACACGATGGTAATGCCTGGGTAAACTACAAGGATGTTGAATCGACTTCCTTTATTGATACCGATGTCACAAACGGCACCACATACAAATATGCTATCTATGCAAGAATAAACAGTACATGGTGCGGTGCTTCCGCTATCGTTTCCGCTACGCCTGAGGCTGCTGCTGTGGCCCAGAATGTCAAGGCTGTCGCCGCAGATGGCAAGGTTACTCTCACCTGGGATGCTGTTGCTGACGCTCAGCTTTACCGTATCCGCAGACACGATGGCAATGCCTGGGTAAACTACAAAGAAGTTGATTCAACTCCCTTTGTTGACACCGATGTCACAAACGGCACTACATACAAATACGCTATATACACCATGGTCAATGACAAATGGGGAGCTGTTTCCAATATCGTTTCCGCTACGCCTGAGGCTGCTGCTGTGGCTCAGAATGTCAAGGCTGTCGCCGCAGATGGCAAGGTTACTCTCACCTGGGATGCTGTTGCTGACGCTCAGCTTTACCGTATCCGCAGACACGATGGTAATGCCTGGGTAAACTACAAAGAAGTTGATTCAACTTCCTTTGTTGACACCAATGTCACAAATGGCACTACATACAAATACGCTATATACACCATGGTCAATGACAAATGGGGAGATGTTTCCAATATCGTTTCCGCTACGCCTGAGGCTGCTGACAGTACAGTGCTTGTAGCTACCGCTGTATCGGGTAGTATCAATCTCAGTTGGGACAGTGTTACAGGCGCTGATATGTATCGCATTCGCAGGCACGATGGCTCGAACTGGGCTGATTATGCTGACCTTACCGATACCCAATACGCTGACACCAACGTAACATCAGGAACCATATACAAGTACGCGATATACGCAAAGATCTCCGGTACATGGAAGCTTGTAAGTGCGATCGTTTCAGCTACTGCAATTTAACTACACACAGAAAGAGCCACCTACCAAGGTGGCTCTTATTGTAACTTAGGAGCCATCAACATAGATCCCAAAGGGTACACCGTGTTATCTTCAGAAAAAACAGAATCAGACTTGAAGCCGTTGAGCCTGTGGTGTGATACGGAATGTTTAACGTCCTCATAAAACAGTCTTGAGATGTAATATTTCAGATAACATCAAGATAAAAACATGGTCACACCTGAGTTTTCGGACACGTTTTACGGACGTTTTTTGGCAGCACGATCACAATAAAAAAGGCTCTGTTATGCGATCTTTCATCGCCACAACAGAGCCGTTCCCTGAGTTACAT
>JAZKZL010000018.1:0-5474 GCA_045612645.1 Oscillospiraceae bacterium | reverse complement strand
GATTATTTATCATGCTGCGGCAGATGCAGGCACGCTGAAGCTGACCGCCAGACACTTCGTTTATATCGTTGTCGGCGATCTCGATGATACCGAGCTTGCGCATGAGCTCCTGACCACGCTGTACGGTCTCCTTGCGGCTTTCGGTGTTCTTTTTTGATTGTACTGCAGGTAGTATGATATTGTCAAGTACCGTCAGATTTTTCAGCATATACATCTGCTGGAAGATGAAGCCCATCTCGTCAAGGCGGAGATCAGCAAGCTCCTTTTCGCCCATCCTTGCGATGTTTTTGCCGCAGAAGAGTGCCTCGCCTGCGGTTATGCTGTCCATGCCCGAAACGGCATAAAGCAGAGTGGATTTACCAGAGCCTGATGGACCCATAACGGCAACCATTTCGCCCTCGGATACGGTGAAGTTCACGTTTTTCAGAACATTGTTCTGACGCTTGTTTACGATATATGTTTTGCAAAGGTCTTTTACTTCGAGAATATTCATGATAGTTTCCTTTCTTATTCGATATTAGCAGTGTCGGAGGACTTGATCTTTTTTGTGTAAAGTGATGTCAGGAATGCGCTTAATGTCGTTGTTGCGAGAATTACCAGCGGGAAAACAAGGAAGATTTCAAACGGGTCGATGACGTAATCAGGTGAAAGTTCCATACCCATCATCTTGAAGATCGGGTCAATGCAGAGGTGAGTCAGCGGCATTGCGAAGATCTCCGCGATGATCACTGCGATAATTCCCACGAACGCAAAACGTAATGCGTGGTAAGCGTAAATGCTGCCGTTTCTTGTGCCGATCGCCTTCATGAGTGCAATCTCGCCTGTTTCCTTTGCGATAAAGGAACGCTCCATAAGCACTGTGATGAGTGCGGCTAAGACTATCGTCAGCATAACTACAAGATTCTTGACTGCGGCAAGAGTTTCGGTAACGCCGAGCATTTTTGCGGTTGACTCAGCACAGGTCTGTATGTTCTCATAATCGTGGAATATCTTCTGTATCTCTGCAACCCTGGGTTCTATTTCTTTATTATCGGGGGCATCGTTGAACATGATCTGTGTGCCGATACTGCCCTGTGCCTGAATGTAATTGATATACTCATCAGAATGAAGCCTTATACCATCTCCTGCCTGATTCATTCCCTGGAAGAATGCAGTTATGAGATATTCCTTATCTCCGTCAACGGTCTTCATTGTAACGGTATCACCGATGTTTACATTTAATCTATCCGCTGTGATCCTTGTCATCGCAATTTCATTTGTGTTCTGCGGCGCAGTGCCTGCCGTATACTCGTACATATCCATGGTCGTTCCTGTGCCGTGAAATATGCAGACATTGTTTTTGTTTTCACCGTAAACAACAGGCAGAGAAAATACCGTTTCCAGATAGCATTTTGCAGGCATTCCATTTTCCGCAAGAGTATTTTCCATATCATCAAGATGCTTTTCGAGGATATCGTGTCCGTCCTCTGTCATTGCTTCCGCAGCTATTTTGTTGTCAAGGTAGATGTCGCAGTCCGCCCAGCCGAATGTTGTTGAAAGGCTGCCGCTGTTCATTGTATAAACAGTATTGGAAAGCATAAGCAGAAGCGACAGGCAAAGCATAAAGGTAAGTGTTATGATGCTGTATCTTCTGGGTGCGCTTACAATGTCATTGAGTGCAAGGAAAGGTGTTGCGCCGAGCTTTGATCTGCCGAGGCTCATAAGGCTCTTTTTACGGAAACGCTCGCCTGTCTGACCGTTTCTGATAGCGTCGATCGGAGTCAGCTTCTTTACCTTGCCTGTACAGCCGTAGCAGAACAGAAGAATCACCGCAATAACAAGTATCGCACAGAGGATATTCAATATAATAGGATTGGAATTTCCGATAATAATTGTCTGAGAGGAAACGCTTATAAGCATTTTACCGAACGGGAAGCTGAGTAAAAGACCGATAAGCGTACCGATCACGGAAAGTCCCATGTATTTTACAAGGCACAAGCCTCTGATCTTGAAATTGCTGATGCCGATAGCCTTCATAACGCCTATCTCACGGAATTCCTCGGAAAGTGTAAAGGTGATAGTGAAATGAAGCACAACAAAAGCAATAGCGATAAGTATCAGGCTCACTACAAGAAGAATACCCACAACTATCATATCGAATACGTATGTGAACTTCATATAGGCTCTGTCCATCGTGAGGATACCGTTATCAATGAGCGGCTTGATCTGCGGGATAACTGCATTGACATCAGAGGAATACATGTATACAATGTTTCCGCCGTAAAGCGTTTCTGTACCCTCGGGAGCGACAAGACTGTTGTAGTCCTCCTCGCTTATCAGATAACGTGTGAAACTCAGCTGATTTGAGCCGAAAAGCGCATCCTTTATCTTATCTTTAAAAGTAACTTCACAGCATGCACCGTTCACTTCAATGGTGAGCTTGTCGCCTACCTTCATGCCCAGTTTGTCAGCCTTGCTTTGCGTCATGTAAAACTCGCCCTGATTAACCTTTTCAAGGATACTGCCGTCGGAAAGAAAATAGTTCATGGAAATATCGCTGTGTACCATATTTGTACCACCGGGAGCTTTTATATCTTCTTTCTCAAAGGTAAAATTTTCAGGCGATAAAAAGATCTGATCTTCGATCGTATAACGTTCAACCGCATCTGCTGAGCTCACCGTTTCTTCGATATCAATGGCAAGGTTTTTATTCATGGTGACTACAAGAAAATCAGGCGCATCCGCCATTTCAAAATAATCATCCAGTGCTATTGTAACGTTTACGATATTGTTTACACTGGAGGACACGAACATCGTGGCAAGTATGATGAATACAAGCACTATTATGTTCATCGCCTTTTTTCTTTTAAGGTCTTTTTTAAGAATGTTGAGATACATTTCAGTTCTCCTTTCATCGTTGTGGCCCCATTATAGCATGGAAATTATTAAATAATCCTTAAATATTACACAGATACCATAATTTCCTCGCCTTCGTATGGTCACATCCTAGTCACGTTCACTTGCTCCAAAGATGTTTTCCGAACGCTAATCCCCAAATGAGCAATTAGAATAAACGGCTCTGTTATGTGATTTTTCATCGCCACAACAGAGCCGTTCCCCGAGTTACATTTCTACGAATTAATAGTTTTATTCTTGTTTGAAATAATACAATTCATGAATACCTTATTGACACAGTAGTGTAATTGTGATATAATATGACTACCAACAACGGGAGGTGTTTTTATGAATAATTCAATTTCAATAAGACCGTCAAAAGATATACGCACCAATTATGCGCAGATCTCCGCACTGACAAGAGATAATCCTGTGGCTATTACCGTAAACGGCAAGGAAGATACCGTTCTTCTCTGCCATGAAGACTATCAGCAACAACTCAATTACATTTCAGAGCTTGAAGCCAGACTTGCTGTATATGCTCATCTTGCACAGAGTATGGATGATGTAAAGCTTGGCAGAGTCCAGGATGCTGACGATACTTTTGATGATATAATCGGCGAATTGGAGGATCTTGACCTATGAACTGCAAGATAAAATTCACCGATACAGCAAAAGCTGACCTACGCGAAATAGCCTTTTATATTGCCGAACAATCAAAGGACAATGACCTTGCGATCCGTTTTGTCAATAAACTCAGGGAAACTTGTAATATTCTAAGAAATGTACCTGAAAGCGGTGCTTTGCCAAAAGACAGAGTCCTTGTGAGCAATGGGTACAGGTTTCTTGTTCATGATAATTACTTGATCTTTTATCATTACAATGCAACTGAAAACATAGCATATATCACGGCAATTTTCAATGCTAAGCGTGATTATATGCAAGTTATGAGAAAGTATATTTAACGACATATCGTCAGGAATGGAGCAATGTCAGGTAATAAGCCTACAAATTCTCAAATGGATATTGAATAAGTCTGTACGATATTCTGAAAACACTAATAAACTAAACGGCTCTGTTATGCGATTTTTTATCGTCATAACAGAACCGTTCTATGAGTACATTTCTACGGAACAGAAGATGGCATACGAGACTTGAATTCTACTGAGCCATTCCCACACTTACAATGCAAATAACCGTCTGAATCATTATCAACAATGGTAATTCAGACGGTTATTTTTATATCTCTACCGAAATCCCAGGAGCGATTTCTTTAAATCTCTCTGCGTTTTCTGTATGAACAGGAATTATAACATCGGGATTTACAGTGTCGATCAGCTTTCTGACCGCATTTTCATCGGCGTGTCCGCTTGTGTGGAGCGTTTCGATTTTTAGCCCCATAGCCTCACACTCCGCTAAAAACTCTTTCATATTTTCGCTGTTCTTAATCCTCCGTTACAATATAATTATCCGTTCCGCTTATATAATAAGGCTTACTGTCGAGCAAATCCATAAGTTGTTTCAAATGTGGGCGTGGTTTTTCCATTTCTTTGTACTGTTTGCCGTCTTTGAATACAAACGGACAAGCCTTTACAACTGTATCAGCAGGCAAATTAAAATCTGAAAGCAATTTGGGGTTGTCAACTGTTTTCCAATATGTAAAGGCTTCAAGTACACAACGAAGCATTGTTTCATCGCTGTCAGGCTTTTTCAGCTCAAGAATGCGTAGCGTTTTTCTGTCATAAGCGAGCAGATCTATCTTGCCCGCATGGTCACCGTCATTACTATTCAACGGTGTCTGATAGTCAATCATCTCTCCGATACAACTATACTGATGACCATACATTTTCTTTGCGATATTTTCTTCATCTCGACCACTATCAGGATTATGCACCTTCCCGTCATGACTGGTGGTTTTATAAGAATATTGTCTTGTAATTACAGATATTCCGCCTATGTAAGCAGAGATATTATTGCACAAAAACTCTGCTATCACCTCTGTATAATACTCGTCGGTATCCTCGGTCTTGCCTCTGTAATTCACCAAAGGCTTCTGATAAAAAGTTTTTATATCCTTGAAAGCATCTTCACATTGTGAAATGATCCAAGCTCTTGTGTAACCCATACTACATTTCCTCCCTTGTAAAATATGTTGCCGTTCTTACTTTGAAATACTCATTCATCGAAACAGACACACTTTTCTGCCCCTTGTAATGTAATCCGAACTTAAACACCATACCCCAGAATGCACCGATACTCTTTTTGACGAATATCGGAAGCTCCGCATCAGATCTGCCCGTCATAACTATAAAGTCATCTTTGTAATAAGTCAGGAAAGTCTTTACAGGAGGAATGCAGAAAATGTCGTTACAGAAAATAATGTTTGACAAGAGCTGTTCATCGCAAATTGCTTCTATACATTTGTTCCAATACAGTCCATAATCTTTATTTTCCTGAAACTCTCTGAAATGAGTATAGATCTCAGAAAAGTTTGTCTCTATATATTCTCTCATACAACCGCCTTTGTACATATATAAATTTCACATATGTATTATAGCCCAGACTTGCTAAAAAACATAATATAATTCCAACGATTAAAA
>JAZKZL010000017.1:0-3234 GCA_045612645.1 Oscillospiraceae bacterium | reverse complement strand
TACAATTCAGTTTGAAAGCCGCCCCGAATGCTCAAAATATGAGGCTTTCTGGTTATGGCGCATTGAGGATGTGCGTGCAAACGAGAGAAAGGACGCTCCTGAAAACCTTTATCAGCATCTGCTGAGGAAAGTAGAGGAGGATTGCTTTAAGGAATTGCGAGAGGATAGCAGATATAAAGCGATTTGCGAGCGGATAAAGGCATATATCAGATAACAAAAAAGGTTACCATCATATCGGTGGTAACCTTTCTGTTTATACAGGATTATTACGGATGAACTCCTCCAGCAGGTCGGCTGCATATCTGCACAGCTCGGCGCAGGGGCGCTTCTGATAATATTCTGAGGTGCGTGGCTCGGGGACAGCGGACTTCTCCGCTGCCTGAAGTCCCAGCAGCTCCTTGCAGATAATGCTGCCGTTTTCCTCACGAAATTTATCAGCCATTGCGCGGATCTTTTCGTAAAGGTCGGTCTTTTCGGTGGTCGCTTTGGGGTCGTCATAGCCGTAGATAAGGCTTGCCGCCATTACCAGTCCCGAAAACGCTCCGCACACCTCACGCATCCTGCCGATGCCGCCGCCAAAGCCCGATGCAAGCTTTACAGCGGTGTCGAAATCCACGCCGAGTTCCTCACAGAATGCTCCGAAAACGGACTGGGAGCAGTTATAGCCTTCCTTGAACAGCTCGTATGCTCTGTCGCCCTTTGTTTGAACAGCGTTCATACTCATTTGCAGAACTCCTCGATAGCGTCAGCGATAGGATCGGCAGCCTCGCTCTCAAACAGCTCGATAAGACCGCCGTCCACCTGCTTTGCAAGCTCGGTATCAATGGGCAGCTTTGCAAGCACCTTGAGGCCGTACTTCTCTGCGGTCTCCTCAATGTGGCTGTCGCCGAATACGTTTATCTTCTTGCCGCAATCAGGACACACGGCATAGCTCATGTTCTCTACAAGACCGATAACGGGAATGTTCATCATCTCTGCCATCTTCACAGCCTTGCCCACGATCATGGAAACAAGCTCCTGAGGAGATGTAACGATGATGATGCCATCGATAGGCAGCGACTGGAAAACGGTCAGCGGAACATCGCCTGTTCCCGGAGGCATATCAACAAACATATAGTCAACATCGTCCCAGACAACGTCTGTCCAGAACTGCTTTACAGTACCTGCGATAACGGGACCTCTCCATACAACGGGGTCTGTCTCGTTCTCAAGCAGCAGGTTTACGGACATTACCTTGATGCCCTTCTTGGATATAACGGGATACAGCTCGTTTGCGTTGCCTGTTGCTCTTTCCTTCAGACCGAAAGCCTTGGGAATGGAGGGACCTGTGATATCTGCGTCAAGCACTGCGGTATTCAGACCTCTGCGGTTCATGAGAACTGCGGACATGGAAGTAACAAGGGACTTACCAACGCCGCCCTTGCCGCTGACAACAGCGATCACCTTCTTGATGCTGCTAAGCTCATGGGGCTTTTCGATAAGGCTCTCAGGCTTACGGGAGGAGCAGTTTGCAGAGCAATTGCTGCAATCATGTGAACATTCACTCATTTTATTCATTTCCTTTCTTTGCCCGTGCGGGCGGGGTTTTATTCAACGGATATTTCCGTATGTAGGCTAAGTTTCGTTTACTGCAAAGAGCAATGCATTTTGCATCTGCAGCAGCAATTCTTTGGTGATGGCTTCGTGTTCGGCGGATAGTTCATACTCATCTGCTGATCTTTTTACGACCTTTGCCCAACTCCAATTATAATTCAGCCGAGGATCAAATATATCTGCGGTCTCGCAGGCACGGAAGATGCGTATTCCATGTTCGGAAAGCTGCGGCAGCGATGTCAGCTGATTTATCCTTCGTATCTCTCTGCAGTCCAGAAGCTGAACCGACTCTCCGAAAAGGCGTGGCAGATCGCCGCTGAAGGGTCTGCCGCATTTCTCGTCAAGCTCGTTGCAGAACTGCTCTGCACGCTGTAGGGCTGCACGGAGCTCGGCTGTGTTATCGCTGTAACGCTGAGTATAAGGTTCAGTGGGCGCTTCATTGAAATACGCCCGTATGCGATACCACATTCCGTAGCGCCAATGGATCGTAATGGCAGGAATGGCAGTATCTTGCGCCGCTCCCATGTAGTCAAAATCGCAGAGGTAGTTCTTTTTATTCTTGGTGGTTATTTCAAAGCGTGTGAATGTGTCATCATCAAAGCCGCAGATCACGGATGGTACGGTTTTTCCATCCATAGCGAAATCGGCGTGAACAGAACACAACCCATTTGCCGCACAGTGATCGTACCACACATCCGCTTTATCAGTTGAAAAGCCGCCGAAGACGCTCTTTTTGCGGGGAAAGCAACGGAATACCGCCTTATCCATATAATCTGCGAGGGTGAAGCGGAAATCGCCGCCGTTCAGCGCTGAGCGCACCGCAGAGCAAAGACGTATGGCTAAGTAGATGCCGTCATCCATAACTAACGTCAATCCTCATTTACGAGATACATGAGCGCAAGGCGGTTATGAGCGAGAAGCGCCTCGGAGAGCTTGTGATAATCATCGGTAAGCTCCTGTTCGAGTGCCTTGTGGAAAGGCTCGTCATTCCAGCTGCCCATTGCGCCGAAGACATCAGAGATATCCGCAGCGAGGTACATTCTCAGCTTGTCCTCGGGAAGCTCAGGGATACCCTGAACCTCAGAAAGATCGGGCAGCTCTCCGCCAGCGAGAACATCTCCGCCCTTGCGGAATGCCTCTGCGAAATTATCGCAGCCGATATGCTCGGCGAACTTCTCTATATTGGAAAGCGCGATGATGAAATCGGGGGTGTTATCCTTGAAATGTGCCTCCTCGGGAGCATTCTCGATAATGCTCTCTGTGAAGATAACGTTCCAGCCACGCTTCTGCTTATCGGGGATAAACTGCGGAACAAAGCGTGTAAAAGTGCCGTTTGCGTACTTCACAAACAGAGTGCAGCCTGTGGTGTTGACAAAGCCGAGCGCTCTTCTGTCCTTTACGACATAAGGCATTACCATGAATATCTTTTCAGCTTCATCGCCCTTCAGCTTCGCAAACCACACATCGGGGGTTCTTGCCATAAGTCCTGCGCTCTTTCCCTTGGGGCAGAACATAAAATTGATCTCGTTCTCATACGGCAGCTTCTTGAAATTGAAAGAGCCGCTCTTTAATCCATTCTTTGCTGCCACTGCAAGGCGGCAGATAAGTCCGACTTCACCGTTCATTTTTTACTCCTTTTTG
>JAZKZL010000016.1:0-1083 GCA_045612645.1 Oscillospiraceae bacterium | reverse complement strand
TAGAGGAGTGCCACTGCAACTCCTGCTGCTGCACCTAATATTGCCAGCAGCAGATATCCCGCAGTGCCTGTATCATAATCCTTGCGTTTGTGTCGTGATGAGATAGGCGGCGCATTATATTCAGACAGCTCTTCGCTTGCGTCGTGCGTGTCATGTTTCTTTTCTCGCCTGTCCATTATGTAGTAGCTTCCGTCAGATATGAATATCTCGGGCTGAGGTGCGGGAGCAGTTTTGATATCTTCAGTGTTCATTATGTCCCTCCGTGTATAAGTCCTTTGGAAAAATAGTATGCGTATGGGAGGCTTTTTATGCCTCTGTGTTTTGATATATAAACTATGGCAGAAAAGTGCTATTTTCAGTCGGGAAATGTAAGGCGCAGAAAACGTTCTCATGGTATACTTAAATTAAGTAAATTACTATAGGAGAATAATATGTCTATATATAACAATCCTGTGGTGAAGGGTTTTTATCCCGATCCCAGCGTATGCTTTGCAGATGGTAAGTATTACATGGTCTGCAGCTCGTTTCAGTATTTTCCCGGAGTGCCGCTGTTTGAAAGCGATGATCTTGTCAATTGGAAGCAGATCGGTCACGTTCTCACCCGAAAGAATCAGGTGATGCTTGAGAAGATCAACAGCTCGGGCGGCGTTTTTGCTCCCACCATCCGTTATAACGACGGCAGATTCTACATGGTAACGACAAACGACACCACCCATCAGAATTTCTATGTATGGACAGATGATATCCACGGCGAGTGGTCCGATCCTATCTATGTGGATCAGGGCGGTATAGATCCATCTCTATTCTTTGAGGACGGTCGCACATACTTTATGAGCAACGGCGCTGATGACGAGGGCAAGGGCGGAGTGATCCAGTGCGAGATCAATATCGAAACAGGCGAGAGGCTCTCTTCCAGACGATGCCTGTGGCAAGGTTCGGGCGGAAGATACCTCGAAAGCCCGCATATGTATAAGATAAACGGCAGCTATTATCTCATGGCAGCAGAGGGCGGTACAGAGTACGGCCACATGATAACCTATGCGCGCTCCGAAAGCGTTTGGGGTCCTTAAGTCGGAGGCCAAG
>JAZKZL010000015.1:0-8960 GCA_045612645.1 Oscillospiraceae bacterium | reverse complement strand
GCTATTGTGGATCTCGGCAAGGCTATGCAGCTCATTATTCTGGCAGAGGGTGTGGAGACTCAGGCGCAGAGCAGCTTCCTTACCGATATCGGCTGCGATCTTGCACAGGGTTATTTCTACAGCAGACCTGTGCCTGCGGATGAGATCACTGCTATGCTCCTCATGCCTGATGTACTCAGGATGGCAAAGAAAACTCAATAACTGTGACCGCACGGATAAAACTGTGCGGTTTTGCTTTTGTGATCAAAACTGCTGACATATACCGTTTTCTGCTTGCATTTTGCGTATATTTATGGTATGATATATTTGTATATTTATGTCCGAGTGCTATATTTGGTCACTATAGGAGGGTGCTATGCCGTATAGATTTACCGTTCAGGAGCGTAAAAGGCTCCGTGTAATAATAGACACCGACGCTGCCTGTGAGGCGGATGACCAGTTCGCTATCGTCCATGCGCTGCTGACACCTCGCTTTGAGGTAAAGGGCATTATCGCAGAGCAGTTCTCTAAAGATATAAATGAGCATTCTGTTGACAGAAGTTATGATGAGATACAAAAGCTGCTGCGCCTTATGCATATCGAGGATATGCGGGTGCTTCACGGAGCTTATCTGCCGCTTAAAAGCGAGGAGGATATCCCTCAGTCCGAGGGTGCCGATTTCATCATCGAGGAGGCACTGCGGGAGGATGACAAGCCGCTTTTCGTGCTGTGTCAGGGAGCGATAACCAACGTGGCTGTGGCGCTGAACAAATGCCCCGAGATAGCCCATAGGATGACAGTTATCTGGATAGGCGGCGGTTTCTATCCCGAGGGCGGATGGGAGTTCAATCTGCTGAACGATTATCATGCGGCAAACGTTGTTTTTAAATCTGCCGTGAATCTTTGGCAGGTGCCTATGGATTGCTACACAACGATGCGTGTGGGCTATGCGGAGCTGCAGTACAAGGTCATGCCCTGCGGCGAGATAGGCAAGTATCTGTTCGAGCAGATGATCGAACTCGGCATGAAGATGGACTGGGTAGCAGGTGAGGGGTGGTCACTGGGAGATTCTCCCGCCGTTGGCATTGCTCTTTACCATGACTGCGGACATTATGAGATACGCCCTGCTCCCATCGTCAATGAAAAGGGAAACTACATCGGCACTGCCGATGAGCATATAATAAGAGTTTATCGTGATGTGGACACCAGATATATTCTGGAGGACTTCTTCGCTAAGCTCGCAATAAATTATCGTAAATAAAGAAAGGAAATAAATACTATGAACGTTAAACCTCAGAAGGGAATGCAGGAATACCTGCCCGAAGCGGCGGCTCAGAGAGACCGTCTGATGAACATCATCCTCGATACTTACACAAAGAGCGGCTTTACCCGCATCTATACTCCCGCAGTGGAGAGCGCAGAGAACCTCGACAAGAGCGACGGCGGCGATAACCTGAACCTTATCTTCCGCATCATGAAGCGCGGCGATAAGCTGGCGAGCGCCCTTGCAAAGACTCCTGTGGATGAAAAGGAGCTGTGCGATCTTGGTCTGCGCTATGACCTGACCCTGCCCCTTTCCCTCTATTATGCCAACAACCGCAACAGCCTGCCCAATCCCTTTAAGGTTATCCAGATAGACAAGGTGTACCGTGCGGAGAGACCTCAGCGTGGACGTCTGCGTGAGTTTGTGCAGTGCGATATCGATATCCTCGGCTCTGACAGCTACTGCTGCGAGATCGAGCTTATCTCGGTTACCGCAAAGGCGCTCAGCAAGATAGGTATCGGCGAATTTACCGTGCGTGTTAATGACAGACGTGTGCTGAGAAATTCACTTCTGACCATGGGATTCCCCGAGGAGAGCCTCGACACCGTATCCGTTAGCTTTGACAAGCTGGATAAGATCGGCGCAGAGGGTGTTGCTGCGGAGCTTACCGAAAAGGGTATGCCTGAGACAGCTATCAAGGCGCTGACAGGTCTGCTCGAAAAGGGCAAGCTCACCCTTGACGATATGGCTGAATACTGCTCCGAGGACGCTAAGGAGATACTGGAGCAGCTGCGCACTGTTATCGCCACTGCAGACAAGCTTTCCGACGGCTATTCCGTAGAGTTCGACCCCTCTCTCGTAAGAGGTCAGGGTTACTACACAGGCACTGTTTTCGAGGTGCAGAGCAAGCAGTTCGGCGGCACTGTTGCAGGCGGCGGACGTTACGATAACCTCATCGGCAGATTCACAGGCGATACTGTTCCCGCTGTCGGTTTCTCTATCGGCTTTGAGAGAATCTTCTCCATCGTTCAGGAGAACAACATCCAGCTCGCAGGCACCCGCAAGAAGACCGCTGTTCTGTACAAGGCAGAGGATGTGCTGGACGCTATCGCAAAGCAGGCAGAGCTTGAGAATGAGAGCGATGTTACTCTCGTTCTCGTGCCCAACCCGAAGAAGATCGACAAGGTATACAGCAGAGTCAAGCAGCAGGGCTTTGACGAGATTGTTAAGGTGAATCTGTAATTTTTTACTTATATGGTGATGTACTATGTTTCCGGATAAGAAACTAAGTAAATGTGAGCTTCATGATTTCTTCACAGCGCCTTATGAAAACGAAACAGAAAGAGTCGTTTTTGAGGATCTAACTGGCTTTATCGAGAAACGTTTTCAGGTAAAAGTAAAAAAGATTGCAATAATCGATCTTGGGCAGACAAAGCGGTTAGAAGTATATTTATATCACCGAGAGGATTGGCTCAGGTTGGAGCCGAACGGTATTTTTACGGGTGAGATTTCTCAGCGTAACTGCGATATTATTTCCGAAGCAGCAAAAGAAATAATTATGCGGAACAAGGCGTTGAAGTATTTTTCTCCGCTCAAAAGAATTTTTGCAGTTCTGCACTGCTTTGAAGATATCGAACGGCAATATATTGCACAGAATATTTTTTTGGACGATGGTGATATAGCGGAGATACAAGAGCTTATGGTGGGCGGCGATATTGTACGGGTTTGCACTCCATCACCGTACTGCTTTTTGCTATTGTTTTTCAAAACCAAGGATGGTGCAGATGCTTTTGTCGGCTCACCAAAAGAAGCTGCATTCCAAAAGATGATATACCAAAAAGCCAAAAAATTGGATCATTTCGATTTGATTAATGATATCGATAAGGATTTTTGGTATAAGCTTGTGCTTTCTGAGGATTTTCGTCCGCACTATAATTTACAAGACTATAATTACCTTTAAAAATGGTGAATGACTATGAAAAAACAATTTCTTGAAATAGGCAAGATAGTTGCCACCCAGGGCATCCGTGGCGAGGTGAGAGCGCAGTATTACTGTGACAGCGCCGAGGTGCTGTGCGATTTCGATACCCTGTACTTCGATAAGGGCAGAACTGAGATACACGTTTCCCGTGCATATCCCCACAAGAATATCGTGGTGATGAAGATAGACGGCATCGACACCATCGAGCAGGCGCAGCCGATAATCGGCAAGATACTGTACATGGACAGGGATGACGCAGAGCTTGAAGAGGGTCTGTACTTCATTCAGGACATCATCGGTCTGACCGTTAAGGATGTTGACACAGGCGTTGTGTATGGCAAGATAACGGATGTTTATCAGAACGGCGCAAGCGATGTGTACTCCATCAAAAAGGACGGCGGAGAGCTGATGTTCCCCTGCATCGATGAGGTTGTCATCAAGACCGATATTGAGGGCGGCGAGATGCTGATACGTCCGCTTCCCGGTCTGTTTGACGATATGGAGAACGGCGATGCGGATTGATATAGCAACGCTGTTCACGGATATGTGCGACAGCGTTCTGCACGAGAGCATCATCGGACGAGGCATAAAGAACGGCTTTATCGAGATATACACCCACGATATCCGCAATTACACCGAGAACAGGCACCGCAAGGTGGACGACAAGCCTTATGGCGGCGGCACGGGTATGGTCATGCAGGCTCAGCCTGTTTATGACTGCGTGATGGATATAATCTCAAAGCATGAAAAGCGCCCGAGGGTGATATATATGTCGCCGCAGGGTGAGACTCTCACGCAGGAAAAGGTCAAGGAGCTTGCCAAAGAGGAGGGTCTGATACTTCTCTGCGGACATTACGAGGGCATCGACCAGCGAGTGCTTGACGAACTGGAGTGCGAGGAGCTTTCTGTCGGCGATTATGTGCTGACAGGCGGCGAGCTGCCTGCGCTCATCGTTGCTGACGCTGTGGCGAGATTACAGAAAGGCGTTCTTCCTAATGAGGACGCTTACAGCATAGAGAGCCACTACAACGGTCTTTTGGAGCATCCGCAGTACACCATGCCGAGAGAGTGGCGTGGCAGAGAAGTTCCCGAGGAGCTTACCACGGGCGACCACAAGGTCATAGCCGAGTGGCAGCGCAATGCGGCGCTTGAAGTAACGGCACAAAAGCGCCCCGATATGCACAGGAAGTATCTGCACGACAAGGCAGAGGAGCTGTGGTGGGAGTTTGCTGAAGCAAAGAATATATCCATGCACGAGGTGTATCAGTATCGCTATCACTTCGGTGAGGATGTGCGGGATTGCGCAAGGCTGCTGAGGCTCGTTTTGCGTGGAAGAAAGCGTGTGCGCACCGATACACAGCAGGGCTATAAAGAAAGCTGCGGCTTTGTTCCTGAGCGTAATGAATACAACATCGTGACGGACAGAGAGGGCGTAGCCAAGTGTGTTGTTCGTACAACGAGAGTCACTGTTGTGCCATTCAATGAGATAACATGGGAGCAGGTGCAGGCAGAGTGCATCGGCTCCACGCTTGAGGAATGGCGTGAATACAAACGTGGATTCTTTACGGAGCAGAGCGAAAGACTCGGCTTTGAGTTCACTGAGGATATGCCGATAGTGATAGAGGAATTCCATCTTGAATACAAGAAGAAATAAGAGGTAGCTATGTTCAGAGAAATGCGCAGAAAAAAGCAGCTTTTAAGTGAGAGCGACAGCGCTGTGATATTAGAAAAAGGCAGCTATGGTGTGCTTTCGGTGCTGGGCGATGACGGTTATCCCTACGGTGTGCCGTTGAATTACATCTATGAAGATGGCAGCCTTTATTTCCACTGTGCGAAAGAGGGACATAAGCTGGATGCGATCAGGCGCGAGCCTAAGGCGTCCTTTTGCGTGGTGGACAGCGATGAGCTTATCGCAGAGGAATACACCACATATTTCAGAAGCGTGATAGCCTTTGGCAGAGTGAGCATAGTTGATGATGCCGCAGAAAAGCGGGATATCATCACAAGGCTTGCAAGGCGCTTCAATCCATCCGACAACGAGCAGCACAGGAACGATGTGATAGAGCGGGAATTTCCGCCGCTCTGCATACTGAGGATGGATATAGAACACATGAGCGGCAAGGAAGCCATCGAGCTTGTGAGAAAGAGGACAGAGAATGTTTGATATAATTATTGCAGAGGATGAGCATACCTTATCCGAATGCCTCAGAATGCGTGAGGAAGTGTTCGTGCGTGAAAAAAAGGTAGACCCGAACATAGAGAGGGACGAGAATGATATCTTAGGCGGCGACTGCGAGCATTTCCTCATTACGGATGATGGGGAGAGCATAGGCGCACTGCGCTGCTTTTTCAGGGATGAGACGGTTTATGTTCAGCGCTTCTGCGTGCTGAGAGACCGCCGCAGAAACGGTGCAGGCAGAATGGTAATGCAGCTTATCGAGAAATATTACAGGACTCTCGGCGCCGAAAAGATAGAGCTTGACGCAAAATGCTCCTCGCAGGAGTTTTACGAAAACTGCGGATACAGAGTTATATCAGAACGCTTTGTGGAGGCGGATGTTCTCCACGTTAAAATGTTGAAAGAAATATGAGGTCACAAGATGACAAAGAATGCATTCATTGCGATAACAGGCAGGGCAAATGCGGGAAAATCCTCGCTGACTAATCTGTTGGTGGGTGAGAAAGTCTCCATCGTCAGCGAAAAGCCGCAGACCACCCGAAACAGGATCAACGGCGTACTCACAGTGGGAGATATCCAGTATGTTTTCATTGATACTCCCGGTATGCACAAGGCTAAGACGAAACTGTCCGAGCATATGGTGAAATCCATACGCACTTCGGTGGATGATGTGGACTGCGCTATTCTTATGGTGGATGTGACTAAGAAAGTCTCCGCTATCGAGCAGGATCTGATAAGAAGCTTTGCTTCCCACGGCACAGAGGTCATTCTTCTGCTGAATAAGATAGACCTGCTGAAATCAAAAAGCGAGGTGCTGGGTATTATTCAGCAGTACAGCGAGCTGTACGATTTCGCTGAGATAATCCCCATAAGCGTTAAGAACCGCATAAATACAGACAAGATCATGCCCATACTGGAAAAGTATGCGGTGGAGGGCGAGCATTTCTTCCCCGATGATATCGCAACAGACCGCACAGAGCGTTTCATGTGCGCAGAGATAGTGCGTGAAAAGGTGCTGTGGACCATGCAGGAGGAGATTCCTCACGGCGTTGCAGTGGATATCGAGAGCTTCAAGGTGCGTGAAAAGAACGGACAGGAGCTTATCGACATCGGAGTTGTCATCATCTGCGAAAAGGATTCCCATAAGGGCATGATAATCGGCAAGGGCGGCGAGAAGTTAAAGACCATCGGCTCTCTTGCACGAAAGGATATGGAGGAGCTGCTTCAGGCAAAGGTGAATCTCCAGATGTTCGTAAAGGTCAAGGAGGACTGGCGCAACAGGGAGAGATTTATAGCGGATATGGGTCTTGCGGATGAGTAATGTGAGATTTAAAGAGCTACTTAGTAAAGGTTCTCGGATTGTAATTATCGGAGATAGCATTGCAGCAGGTGCAGGTAGTTCTTGTAGTGAAAAAACAAATGAACTGATTTTTGAGGATAACGGGAAGAGCTATTTCAGACGTAATTCTCCGAATAGCTGGTGGGGATTGTTTGAGCGTTATCTTGAGCAGCATTATCCGCAGTGTTCTCTTGTAAACAGTGGTTGCGGTGGTGCATATTCATATCAGATAAAAGAACATCTGAATGAGTTGATTTCTGAAAGAGATGATGTTGTTTTGCTGCTTATGGGACTTAATGACCGTAAGCGGATGGATGGTATTTCTGAATTGTCAGCAAATAGTGCAGATATTATAGATATTCTGAATGCGATGGGAAAGTATGTTGTTTTAATCACTCCCAATCCATCGGCGGCAAGTAATGAATATCTTCCCAACAGGATATATCATACCGATGAAGTGGTCAGGGTGCTGAAATGTACTGCAAAAGAAAAAGATGTCGTACTGGTTGACAATTACGAGTTCATAAATTCGTATCTGACAGCAAACGGTCAGATCATAGATGATATAATATATGAAGCTAACTGTAAGAATGATGGTCTGCATCCGTCTGACACAGTTCAGAAGTTAATGTTCGATTGTCTTATCAGCACGCTTGAGATATAGTGTGTTTATGATGTAAAGGCGGTGATGCAATGCTCTACACATACGACGGCATAGTTATCGGCAGGCGTGAGATAGGCGACAACAGCTGCTTTATCGACATCCTGACGGACGAGCAGGGCATCGTTGAGGCAACGGCGCACGGCGCAAAGAAGATGAACAGTGCGCTGTTGAGTTCTGCCTCGCTGTTTGCATATTCCACCTTTTGTCTTAATAAAACAAAGCTGCGCTATACTGTCAACAGTGCAAAGCCGAAATACAGCTTCCACGAGATAGGCAGCGACATTGAAAAGCTGGCGCTGGCGTCATATTTTGCTCAGGCAGTGAAGTTCTGCACGCCTGAGGAACAGAATCAGGACAGCATGGTGCGGTTCTTCGCCATCGCCTTGTTTGAGATAAACAAGGCAAATCGCCTTGAAACGGTGCGCTCGGCATTTGAGTTCAGATATTCTGCGATGCTGGGATATCGTCCCGATCTCAGAGCCTGTTTCAATTGCGGCTGCTATGAGCATTCCGAGATGTTCTTTCTTCCGTCAAGGGGAGAGATAGTCTGCGGAGACTGCTTTGACAGGGAATACGGCGGACGATATTTCGTGCTGCCGAATGAAACGCTTTCGGCACTAAGAAACATCCTGTATGCGCCGCTGGACAGGGCGTTCCGCTTTAATATTTCAGGCGATGCGGCGGCGGTGCTGTCAAGGGTGACGGAGAGCTATTTCCTCTCGCACACAGAGAGAACTTTCACGGCATTGGAATATTACAAGGGCATAAGAACTGATAATTTATGTGTGCGGCAGAGCCGCACAGGTCAGCGGAGCTGACAGCTGCGAAGCAGCGGCATATATTTCAAGGTTTGCTCAGCCGTCCAAATCTTTGATTTGGGAAACGGCGTGCAGTTCTAATAATATCTGATTGTTTTTTGGAGGTTTGGTATGGCTAATTTTATCAGCTGCAGCAGCTGCGGCATGACTTATCTGGAAAACGCGGAGCGTCGCTGCCCTCATTGCGGTACAGCGGAGGAGCGTGCTTCGGGCGGCTTTAGTCTCACTGAGATGCGTTTTGATCTTGATCGTATCCCGCTTAAGAAATTTATCACCCTGTTGGCAATAGCTGCCTTGGTGGCGGTGGTCAATTTTCTGTTTGCCGGACGTATGAACAGCAGTTATACCACTGAGAGAGCAGATCTTGCCCAGGTCAAGGTGATAGTTGAAAGCGGTCAGTTTGAGCAGGTCCGAATGGAATATGAGGATATGAAGCAGAAGATCGAAAACGGCTATAAATTCACCGAGGAGCAGCTTGCGGAATTTGAGGAAATGGATGAGGCGATGAAGCAGCTGCCTGATAATGTTTACGAAGCGATCGCCAAGGCAGAGGATGTGATGGCTTATATCGATTTCTGCATAGTGCTGCATGTGGTAGTGGGCGTTGCGCTTGTCATTGCGGCGATCTTTGTGGCACTGAGATTCAGAGTGTCCTTCAGGGTGCTTATAGGTGCGTCTGTGCTTAGTATAGCGTTGATTGTCATTATGGAAGTATGGGGCGCTATAATGGGTTATA
>JAZKZL010000014.1:0-3915 GCA_045612645.1 Oscillospiraceae bacterium | reverse complement strand
ATGCAAGTATCAGTTTTTCTTCTTTAGGAGAGAGCATGAGCGAGGTAGGCATGTTGATAGAATTAATAGAACTAGCTTTTTCAATAAGTGCAGATTTTTGTATGCCGAAATAGTTTGCTAGTTTTTCAATTTTGTCTATACGAGGATATTTTTTTGCAGATATCCATTCGCTTAATGTGGAATACTTCAAGCCTAATTCTTGACACAAAGTGTATCTATCGATATTTTTCATTTCCATAAATTTAATTAAATTTTGTGCAAACACTTGTTTATTACCTATATCAGACATATACTCACGCCCTTTCTATTAATCATATATTACACCAAAAACGTAAAAAAGTCAATATTTTTTTGAAAAAAGTCTTGACATTACGCTTAAAGTGTGATAATATGTAATTACGCCAAAAGCGTAACAGAGGAGGTGGTATAATTGGCAATGACACTAAGAGCGGCGAGAACAAATGCAGGACTTAATCAGAAACAAGCTGCAGAGCGCATTGGAGTGAGTGTAAGCACTATCCATAAATGGGAAAGAGGCAAAGTTTTCCCTACTGCAAAACAAATCCCCAAGATTACCAAAGCATATCATTGTACTTACGATGATATTATTTTTTCACCCGAAATTACGCTTTAAGAGTAATACGCGGGCAGAAACCGCATAAGAAAGGTAGGTGGTACGAATGGAATTCACGAAAACAATCACAGAAGAAAAAATCACGCTTTCCGTGACAGTAAAGTGCGATAACCTTACCGAAAACGTAAAGCGTGAGATAATAAGCAACGTCGCAACTGCTTCACATCAGTTATATCTTGATGTTGCCCAGGAACTGAATGTTCAAGAAAAAATATTAGCCGCCTGCGACATTGATGAGATTGTTGATATTGTAGCGGAGCGGCTTGGAATTAAACCAACCAACGGAAGAGAAGAGGAAATCAGAAAGGTTAAGGTAGCTCTTTCTGATGGTGCAACTCCTCAGGATGTTGGGCGTATCGTCGAAGCGAGGCTTAGAATTTCTGAAAATCAGGAAACCTAAACCCTTCCGACTTAGCTTTCTCTCGTATCTCTAGTTTTCTCTCGGCCGAGCAGCGTTCTCCTTTTCCTGCCATCAAACAGGAAAATTTGTAATTGCTTTTATCGTGTTTCGCACAATAATCCGTGTTACAGCAGTCCCAAAGATATGTTCCGTCAGTACGGAGTTTATCTTCAAAAACGGGTGATGTATACGAATCGTTTCTGCGAGCTTCGTCAATAAAAGCTTTTTCATCATACATTTTCATTCCTCCTTTCGCAGTATTTCGGCTCTGCCAAGCCGATAGCTACATTATAGCATGAAGAGTATGAATTTTCAAGAAATTAGCACTCAGGTAGAAAACCAAAGCAGTCAACTGTACAAACCGCTCCCACATAACATAGAAACGAGGTGATCTTTATGACAATGAGCAAAAAAGAACGCGAGAAATACTTCAATCCTGACGGTTCGATAAAGCGACTGCTTGAAGTCGTAGAGATCCTACCCGACGGGACAAGGGTGTTTGAGAACGGCTGGACCGCTGCTCCCTCAAAGGTCGATTATGGTGACGAGCGCGGCAAAGTTCGTCTTGACAGCATGACTTCCGAGGAGCGCCGCAACTGGGAACAGGGTCTTATGGAAAAAGTGGGGCATGCTATGTCCGACTATTATCAGTCCATCGAAACAGGAGCAGGGAAGTACAGCTAGTACATATCAGCGTTTTGCAATCGAATGCAGACAGAAAGGAGCATCCCATGTATTACGCAGCGTGTAAGACAATGCCGATGTGCTTCAGCTTTTCAGGCAAGAAGCTCCGTGACGAGTGGATCGAGCGGCAAGAGGCACATCGACGTGAAAGGTATGAGAACGACAAACAGGAGTTCTTCGCCGAATGCCCTACATCAGCCGAGTATTCGGCACTGTATCCTGAATATACCCCGGATTTCTATTCGCTGACAGCAAAGGAAGCTATGAAGCTTTTCAGCAGGCTCAACTGCTGGGGCGAAAGAAAGATACATGTGCATAAGCATATCCGCTGCGTTACGGATAGCTTCTGAGAAGCGAACAAAAATACCCTGCATGACAGCAGGGCAAGGAAAAGGAGGTGTGAATAATGGCTGATATGATCAAAAAAGTTGTAATTCGTATCGGTTGCAGCGGACAGGATATCCCGCTGAAAACAATCGAAAAAAGACTGTATTTTGTGCGAAAGCGTTTTCCGAAGGCGGAGATATTTATCCGTATCGTTAATCGCTGATAGTAATATTCTTGATTGATTTTCTGTTAGGTGACGGCTGATGATTACGATAAGCATACTCTTCCAGCTCTTCGCCGGGAACTTCACAGACATCAGTATCTTCATTGTTGTTGTAATCAGTACTACCTGCGCCACCATCTTCAATAGCCGTAAACGAAATCCACGGCGGATAATGTTCGCCATTATATTCATCGGCTGGAATCAGATCAATATCACAATATGCATATCCGTCATTCTTCATCTCAAGGAGTTTGCGGATAGCATCATCAATAAAAATATTCATACATTATCTCCTTTCCGCCATTATCCACAAGTTGATTATAGCACGGAGCGGGGAAGATGTCAAACAGAAAGAGGTGATACAAATATCAAGATGTAAAAAGTGCTGTTATACCCCGGTTGGACGCATTGTAGCCGAAGCAGAAGCTGCAGATATGAGTTACGGCAAGTATGAAGCGCATCGGTGTGCGGTTCTGTATAATCATCCTCGGCAGAAAAACACACCCAGTACCTGGGTACATCCGCACAGAACTATTCTCGAATCGCTTAATCAGGAACTCAGAAACCCTTCGACAAGAGCAGCATATCTGAATGATCCAGAAGCAAGACGAGATGTACTTGTGGCTGAGGCTGAAGCCAGACAAAGGATGGAACTTATCCGCAAGTGTAAGGATGCCGAGCGTCGTGTACGCGCATGGTGCAGAGAGATGGATGCGCTTATTAAAAAGAAAGAGAGGAATACCGATGCCTGATGACAGAATGACGGTTGAAGAGATACGTCGGATGTACAAAGAGGCCAAGGACCAGTCTGCTCAGATTGGCATAATGGCCGATATCAACGACTGCAGTCCAGCTATAATTCTAAAAATCGTTCGAGGCGAACTGGATGATCTTCCTCCACCGACCGAAAAAAAGAAGCGAAAAAAGCAGTATAAACCGTCTCTGCAAGTTCAAGGTAAGCGGCTTACCGCACAAGAAAAGGATACAATCCTTCGTATGCACCAATCAGGCAAATCTTGTGCGCATATCGCTGATACCATTGGTAGAGCTGAGGAAACTGTAAGGAAGTATGTTCGTAAGCTCAATGAATCGCATGAAGAGGAGGAAAAAAACGTGATATTCGCAGAAGATCTTAATAATGCGGAGCGTGATAAGCTCACCGAGGAAGTAGAGCAGGCTACAGCCCCCAAGAAAGTAGAGTGTGACAGCACGATTGATTCGATTCCTGATGGTAACATTGAGTGTGTAGCAGGTGGGATGATGGAGTATGTGGCAGAGCTGTGTGCCAAGGGATATACTGTATCCGTAGAGCCTGTAAACGATAAAGGCGTTATAACTGTAACTATTGAGAACGGCAACAATTACGCCTGTCTGAAAAGGAGGATGAGCAAGGAATGAAACACTACATACCTTACATAATAGCCGCCGTTATAGGCTTTTTCTTCAGCGCAGCTGTTTGCCGCCTGATGGGCTTTGAAAGCTACAGCTACGGCATTGCAGATATCTTTATGGCCATAGTAGCATGTATCATGGTTTGGTGCTGCCGTGGCAATAACGGAATGTGTGCAGACATAAAGGAGTTTTTCAATCTGAGCCGTGGAGGTGGCAGGGATGATACTTAGCGGCTGGGCGGTCAAGTCGGAGGCC
>JAZKZL010000013.1:0-10395 GCA_045612645.1 Oscillospiraceae bacterium | reverse complement strand
ATCATTGGTCTTGGTAGCAACCTCGCGGATCAGCTGTGCGCCCATGTTCTCGAAAGCGTCCTCCAGCTCGATCTCCTTAGCGATGGTAACACCGTCGTTTGTGATGAGGGGAGCGCCGTACTTCTTGGACAGAACTACGTTTCTGCCCTTGGGGCCGATGGTGATCTTAACTGTATCTGCAAGCTTGTCGATACCTGCCTGCAGAGCCTTGCGGGCCTCTTCGCCGTAAATGATATCCTTTGCCATGATGGTATATCCTCCTGTGATATTTAGATTTTATTTAATGCGGACACGGCGAGCCGTGTCCCTGCGGGATGATGCGTTATTCTACGACAGCAAGAATATCGGACTGACGCACGATGGAATACTCCTGACCGTCAACCTTCACCTCTGTGCCTGCGTACTTGCTGATAAGCACCTTGTCGCCTACCTTAACGTTCATAACGATATCCTTGCCGTCAACGTTTCCGCCGGGGCCTACCGCTACGATCTCAGCGATGGAGGGCTTCTCCTTAGCTGCTGCTGTGAGGATGATGCCGCTCTTGGTGGTCTCCTCTGCCTCAACCATCTTGATAACGACTCTGTCTGCTAATGGTCTGATTGTCATTGTATAGTTCCTCCTTATATTTATAAGTGTTTTAGACTGATTTAGCACTCTTTGTCTTTGAGTGCTAAATATAATTTATCATGTTTTTACCAAAATGTCAAGGGCTTTTTAAAAAATAGTGCATAAATTTGCGTGAAAATTTAATAAAAATTCTGTGCGAGTTTTGTCGGATACGGTTTTGTACAGCTTCATATGATTGACAAAACCGTTTTTGTGTATTACAATATCACATAATAACATATTATGTAAATGATTTATTTAAGTCGGAGATATATTTTATGAAACACATCAAAAAGCTTTTATTGACAATTACTGCACTTGCCATTGTGCTTTCATTGAGCGGGTGCTATTGGGAGGGCAAGACTAAATTACACAGCGAACAATTACTGCTTGATGAACTTGAAGAAAAATATAATGAAGAATTCATTATACAGCAAATTGGCGTAAGCTCTGCACGTTCGGGCGGACCATTGGTGGCTTACTGTTCACCGAAGGATGATGAGGAACTGGTGTTTGAAACCGAATTATACCAGTTTGGTGATAATATTTCTTTGCGTGATATGTATATTCAAAGTATAGTGCGGAGAGAGATGAAGGAACAGATTGATTCTGTGCTTTCTAAATATTATGATAATTTTGCTTCAGAGGTATATGTGCGAGGGCTTACTTCTACTTATGATTCTGGAATTAAAGATGCAAAACAAGCATCAATAACAACTTTCACCGAAGCAATTCCTGAAGATAATGACTCTAGCATATGGATAGTTATTGATAACAAAGAGGTGATTGATTCATATGATATTAATCATTTTAAGAAAATACTTAGTGAAGTAGTAGATATATTTCACAAAACTACTGCTGCAATTCATGTTTTTATCGTCACGGATGCAATCGTAACAATATGTAATAGTGAAATATGTAATAATTTAAAAATCATGGATATTACTGCTGTGTTAAGCGACGGCAAGTGCATAAGTGATAGTAACAATTATATTGCCACTCATAAATTTCGGTATGTTGGAAATGATATCGGATTAGATTATGTCAATACAATTGATGCAAACGGAAGCTTGATAATAAATAATTAATAATAGAAAGGATAACAAGAATGAACTACACTGACAAAATTTTACTTATTTCGTCTCAAATAGCATATTACGATATAAATGAAATAGCTATCGATGACGTTATAGAAGCGTTAATCTCACATGGAGTGAATGACTATTCCAAGCATTTTACGCTTAAGGAATTGTACACTTATTCTGACACGTTTAGAAACTCAATATATACAAGTGTAAGAAAAAGTCTTGGACTAAGCGATGACGAAGACATTTCAACACGAGCCAAAGCATTGAAATATGCAGATGATGCAGCGGCAGAAGTAAACATTAATTATATATACGATATAATAGACGAATTACAAAAGGATGAAGAAGGCAGTATTGGCTCTTGGAAACTTGTTTCTTATGTTTTCAATGATGATATAGGTGTTGCGGGCATGGCTGGTAAATACGAAAACGGTACATGGGCAAACAAACAGTTCAGCACCAGCGGTGATGGCTTATGCGCTTATGTGTTTGAAACAAGCGATGACAGCGCAATTGTGGCTTTCAGGGGAAGTCAGCCTTTAAATGGCGCAGGAGATGTGTTTTCTGCGGATTTCATTTCTGATTGGCTTTCTGCTGACGGTGGCTTAGTGATGGATAACGACACACCGCAGCAGCAGTCTACATACGAATACATCAGAAAATATGTAATGGGTTTAGGTTATGATAATTATGCCTTTGCGGGTCATTCACTCGGAGGCAATCTTGCTATGCATGCGGCTTAAAAACCCGACACAACAAACTTGTGACCATCAAAAAAGGATTATGCTCCCTCGGTTGCAATTCCCACCGATATATGCTAAAATATATGATGTCACAAAGCAAATGAGACGAAAGGAGCAGCGTTATGTTTTCACTGTTCGGAAAGAAAAAGGTCGGAAAGAGCGAGGAGGAAAAGCACGCCGAGAGCCTCGCACGCACAAAGAAGGTGCAGTTCGAGCCGATGAAGATATCGGAGGCCGAGGCGCTGCTGGCAGAGAATATGCGTGCCGTGCTGGAGTTCGTTCCCGTGAATTACTACGCCACAAAGAACAGCTATCTGCTCTGCACTTTCTTCTATGAGGAAGACTATTCCGAGATATGGATGCGTTTTGAGTACCGTGTGGATGATCTCCCACGAGGAAAGAGCCGTATGTATCAGATAGACAAAGTCCTCATGCGTGACATACTGCGCAAATTCGGCGTAAATATCAATATCTGACAAGGTGAAACATGAAAAGATCTGTACTTGATTGCCCAATAGAATACAACAGAGCGAATATGCTCGATCTGCTGTCCCTGTCCGTAGGATGGTCGATAGCATGTCAGAACCGCATGGGCGCTCTCATCGGAGACAGCGGATGGAACGTTGACCTCAAAAGCGGCACCATAAAGTTCGGCGAAAACACATATAAATCAGGAGTTCTCGGCACGGAATCCCACACCTCAGGCACATGGCTGTGGGCATGGGAGAACACCGAGGGCGGTCTGCCCGAGATAGCCGCCGCCCCCTCACGCAGAGTAAAAAAGATCCTGCCCGATTGCCCCGAGTTCGCAAACGGCAAGTTTATGCTGGACGAGCTGCGCACAGGACACAATCTCTCCATGATATGCTGTGCGGCATCCGATAAGGATATCTGCTATTACCGCTGCCCTCACAGCGAGGGCGCTGCGTTCGTGACGGTGGAGGGTCTGCCCGAAAGCGTGTTCGCACCTCTTGACGCACAGGAGCTGCTGCGGCAGTATATGGAGATCGTCAGCGTGTTTTACTGCGATCATCGTCTGCTTGCGGCAGGTATGCTGTATATGAGCGGTGTGGAGTTCACAGCAGAGGGTGCGTCCCTTACCGCTGAATTCAGCGACAGAAATATACGTTTCGACTTTGAATCAGCCGATGATGTTTTCAAGGTTACAAATGTTAATTTCGACTAATGTCTATAAAATGCACAAAACGCTCGTGTTATACGGGCGTTTTTTATATTGTATTTTTGTTGTTTTTAACAAAAATGCAAGTTAGTGTGCTTTAATTATTGATTTTTTAGACAATAGTTGTTATAATATTATCAAAAGCAAACTAAATTAGCTATATACCTTTCTTAATTCAATGAGGAGCTTTTCCTCAAAAATATAATTCAGCTTCAGGCTATCACAACTAAATGCTGAAAAAGGAGAGATACCCATGGTTATTATCGATCAGACCAAATGTACAGGCTGCAACGCCTGTATAAGAAGCTGTCCCGTACCCAACGCAAACCGCTATGACGGTGATGTGGTGCATATCAACAATGACGAGTGCATCCAGTGTGGCGAGTGCATCAAGGGCTGCACTCATGGCGCAAGAGATTACGTTGATGATATTGAGATCTTCATGCAGGAGATAAAGAAGGGCAATGTTTCACTTATCGTTGCGCCTGCAATCAAAACTGCTTTTGAAGGTCGTTGGCGTCATGTACTGCAGTGGCTGAAGGAGCAAGGAGTAAAAGATGTTTACGACGTATCCTTCGGTGCGGATATCTGTACATATCTCCATGTTAAATATGTTAAGGAAAATCCCGGGGCAAAGATCATCTCCCAGCCTTGTGCAGCTATCATAAATTATGCAGAAAAGCACAAGAACGAACTGTTTCCGAGCCTTTCTCCCATCCACAGCCCGATGCTTTGTTCCGCAGTGTATGTTCGTAAATATCTCGGCAGCAATGACACGTTGGTGGGACTCTCTCCCTGTATCGCAAAGGTGGATGAATTCCATAATACAGGCGTTATCAAGTACAATGTAACTTTCCGCAAGCTTGCCGAGTATATCGAGAAGCACAACATCAAGCTCAAGACTGGTCACAGTGAGTTCGAGTTCTCCGATGTGCGCGGCTTTGACGGTGCATTCTATCCTATTCCCGGCGGTCTGAAGGAATGTCTGAGAGTGCTGGTGCCGGATCTTTCCGTTACAACATCCGAGGGCGTACAGAAGGTATATGAGGATCTGGATCATTATCTTGAAGCAAAGAAGGCTAATCTTCCCACTGTTTACGATGTTCTTTCCTGTGAATATGGCTGTAACTCAGGCGTAGGCGCAAGAGAGGATTTCAACAGCTTTGACGCTTACAGTGTAATGATGGGCGCCAAAGGCTTTGCCGCAAAGCAGAGTGCAGGCAAGCGTTTTCACCGCGGTATCTTCAAGAAGCTGAAGATGGAGGACTTCCTCAGAGGCTACACTGACAGACGTGTTTCAGAACTGCCCACCGAAAAGGAGATCGCAGCGGTATTTGCTCAGATGGGTAAGCGCACCAAGGCTGAGCAGACATACAATTGCCATGCCTGTGGATACAAGTCCTGCCGTGATATGGCTATTGCTATCCATTCGGGCAACAACACACCAATTAACTGCATCCAGTATGAGAAGGCACATCTGAATGAGCTGCAGGAACGCACCGAGCAGGAACACACCGAGCTTACTCAGGCGGTATTTGAGATCAAGTCCGCTCTTGCAAGCCTGCAGACAAAGGTGTTCCCGATCGCTGAGAATACCGAGGAGCATCTGTCCCAGAACAGCCAGATAGTGGATGAGATGAATTCTCTCAGCGAGCAGATAAACGGTATTGTTGATGGTATCAGGGATATCGGCGCTTCTGTAAGGGATATCAGTGCAAATATGGACGCTTACGAGCGTATCATGCGCAGCCTGCGTGATGTGGCGGAGCAGACGCATATCCTTGCTATCAACGCTTCCATCGAGGCTGCGAGAGTTGGTGCTGCGGGCAAGAGCTTCGCAGTGGTGGCAAATGATGTCCGTGATCTTGCGATGAAGTCCAATGCGACAGTCAAGAACGCAGAGGTGAACACCAAAAATATCCTTGCAAGCATCAAGCAGATCCATGAGGTCACAGCTTCTATCACCGCAAAGGCGGACGGCACCAGAAGCAGCGCAGATAACACCAAGGCTGCTATGGGCAAGATCCGTGCGGGCTCCGAGGATATAAGCAGCAACGTACAGGAGGTATCCGCAATCGTTGAGGAGCTGAATTCCATGGTGGAATCTATGACATGATAAATCAGCAAAGCCGCTCGTTATGGGCGGCTTTTTTGCGGCTTCGGTGTGAAAAAAGGACACCTTAATTCTGAACCAGATAATAATTGTAGAGCTACCTTCGAAAGCGTAACGGTTTTCGCCGAAGCGAAAACGGATTGCCATAAGGGCAATCCGAGAGTAGCTTTTGCCATTAAAACAAAAGGACACCGTACGGTGCCCTTTTGTTTTAAGTACGGGTGACAGGACTTGAACCTGCACGATTGCTCGCCAGAACCTAAATCTGGTGCGTCTGCCAATTTCGCCACACCCGCAGATATTATAATGGCACGATATTCGGTGCCACTTAATAATTATATCAAATTTTTATCCAGGTGTCAAGCACAAAATGTTGCGGCGGAACAAAATGCATTGACAATTGCATTACATTGTGATAAAATGTGTTTGTACGTTTTAACTATTCTTAGGAGGAGATCATGACAGCTACAGCCAAGACCTTTTCAGGCGTGATAGCCGCGTTGCTGATGTTTGTCAGCGGCTGCGCAACCAATATTGAGTCTGTCCCGAGCGGTGACGGCACACAGAATGAATCATCTATTATCGAAAGTGAGAACATTATGCAGGAACATTTTACATTCACACCCGACGAAACTAACGTAAAACTTATCGGACGCACCGCAAATGACAGCGGTATTCTTTGGCTGGCTCTTTCCGCAAGCGGAATAGAATTCACATTTACAGGCACTGCTGCCTCTGTTACCATGGTGGGAGACAGCATGGTCAACAGTGGTCCTGATAAGCAGGCGCGTTTCGCGGTATATATCGACGGCGAAAAGACTCTGGATACTCAGGTAGACGCCGCAGAAAAGACATACGAGATATTCTCTGCCGATGCAGCAAAGGAGACTACCGTAAAGATTCTGAAGCTTTCAGAGGCTGCTGAATCCACAATGGGCATCAGAAGCATTGATGTAACAGGCACAAATGTAGCTCCCACTCCTGCAAAGGATCTGAAGATAGAGTTCATCGGCGACTCCATTACTTGTGGCTACGGCGTTGATGATGAGGTCAAGGAAAATCACTTCTCCACTTCCACAGAGGACGCTACAAGAGCTTACGCTTATAAGACAGCCCAGCTGCTTGATGCGGATTACAGCCTTGTTTCCTACAGCGGACACGGCATCATTTCGGGCTACACCACTAACGACAAGAAGGTTACGGGTCAGCTTGTTCCTCCGATATATGAGCAGTTCGCAAAGTCCTACGGCAGCTATGACGGCATCTTCAATGTAAGTCTGGTAGATTGGGATTTCAGCCGTTTCCAGCCTGATATGGTGGTCATTAACCTCGGAACAAACGACGCTTCCTACTGCGGAAATCACGCAGACAGAATAGAGGATTACTCCATAAACTATGCAGAGTTCCTCAAGAAGGTGCGTGAGCATAATCCCGATGCACACATCCTTTGCGTGCTGGGTGTTATGGGCGATTCTCTGTACAAGGGCGTTGAGGCTGCTGTTGAGATGTACTCCACTGAGACAGGCGACACAAAGGTATCCTCTCTGAGACTCACTCCCCAGAACGGCAGCACCGGCTATGCAGCCGACTGGCATCCCACCGAAGCTACCCACGAGATCGCAGCTAATGAGACAGCTGCGGAGATCAAGGCGATCCTCGGTCTTTAAGAAACGATTCTCCCCTCGGTTCTGAGGGGAGATATTTTGCGCTGTTTTTCGGATTTGCGCTGTATTTCTCGCAAATATGGGTATAATAGCAGAAAAAAAGGAAGGAAAACACCATGTACGATCTGAACAGAGTGGGCGAACACACATATTATATCGACTGTTCCACAAATCTCGGAATATATGTCTATAACGGAAACAAATGCTGCATGATAGATGGTGGCAGCGATAACGATGCCGCTGCTAAGGCACTTGCACATATTGAAGAAAACGGATGGGTTCTGGAAAAGGTGCTTGCAACCCATTGCCACGCAGATCACACCTGTGGCTGTGCTTATCTCGCCGAAAAAACAGGATGTACGATATATGCTCCCGGTGCGGATTCCGCTATAATGAACTATTCCTATCTTAATCCTACCTATCTGTTCGGCGGTTATCCCGCTAAGGATCTGGAGAATAAATTCACGCTGGCGCCGCCCTGCGAATGCCTGCCGCTGACGGAGGATATCCTGCCGCCCGGAATAAGTTTCGTCCATATTGACGGACACAGCTTTGAGCAGCTTGCATTCAGAACATCCGATGATGTGTGGTTCATGGCAGATTCGCTGATAAGCGCAGCCACTCTGCCGAAATACAAGATATCCTTTCTTTACGATATCGAAAAGCACCTCGATACGCTGCGGCGCATACAGCAGCTTGAGGGAAAGCTGTTCATCCCCTCACACTGTGAGCCGATGGAGGATATCCGAGAGCTGGCGCAGATAAATATGCAGAACACCTACGAGGTGGCAGAGGATATCAAGAGATTCTGCCGAGAGGGTCTCACCATAGACGAACTGCTGGAAAAGATATTTGCGGAATATAAAATACGTTTGTATATCATGCAGTATGCGCTGGTGGGGTACACCACACGCTCCTATCTGTCATGGCTCTATGCAAATGGCGAGATAAAGCCTGTTTTCGAGGGAACAAAACTGACATGGAAAACAGTGGAGCGGTTATAATCTGATAAGCTGCCGCTCATCAGTCTTGCCGTTTGGATTGAGCGGCATTTCTTTTATGAACGTTATCCGAGAGGGCAGCATATATGGCGGCAGCCGCTTTTTCAGCGCAGAGTACAGTTCCTTTTCGCTGAGCGAGCCATCTGTTACGCAGAACAGCAGCAGAGCGCCTTTGTCTTTGTTGTATATCGCGTGAGCGTTGAGAATACCGTGGCAGCAATAGGCGGCTGCCTCTATTTCGCCTAATTCTATGCGGTAGCCCTGCTTTTTTATCTGACGATCCATCCTGCCGAGATATTCCAGTTCGCCGTTTTGGCTGCGGCGTGCAAGATCGCCCGTGCGGTACATTTTATCGCCGTCGGGTGAGATGGTAAAGCGCTCGGCGGTGGTTTTGCTGTCGCAGAGATATCCGTCTGCAAGGCGCTCGCCGATGATGCAGAGCTCGCCTTCGTCCGTGGGTGAGCCGCTTTCGTTCAGCAGCAGTATGCGTGTGCCTTCACATGGTATGCCTATTGGGAGCGGCTTGCCGTCGGTGCAGCAATGCGCTGCAATGTGGTAGGTGCAGCCGTATGCGGCCTCGGTGGGGCCGTACATATTCACGAACATCACTTCGGGATACAGCTTTCTCCAGCGGTTGAAATGCAGGGCAGGCAGCACCTCGCCACAGAATATAACGGTTCTTAGTCCGTTTATCGGCATATCTGCAAAGCTATCCGCAGAGGAGAGCAGCATCAGTGCTGAGGGTACCCATATCAGCGTGTTTATGCCGTGGGTGTTTATATATTCTGTAAGCTTTTTCGGCAGCAGGAACAGCCGCTCGGGAATGAGGTGAAGCTCTGCGCCCGTGAAAAGCGGCGTGAATATATCGGGCATGGATGCATCAAAAAAGAACGGCGCCTGATTGCCCAGCACGGCATCTTCGCCGATATTCAGCCGTTCAGTCTGCCACATCATATGATGTATCACCGCTCTGCGGCTAAGCACCACACCTTTCGGTTCGCCCGTGGAGCCTGAGGTGAAGAGGATATACGCAGGTGAATCCGCGCTGACCGATACAGGCTCTGTTTCGGGAGCGCTGTCGGAGATATCCTCGATATATATCAGTGTGCCGTCAAAGCCTGCATCAGTCAGCTTTTGTGCGAGGGCTTGTGTGGTGACAGCGGCTTTGGCGGAGAGCTTTTTCACCACTGCTCGCAGGCGCTCAGGCGGCATTTTGGTATCTAAAGGAGCGTAGCATCCACCGCTCATCAGCACACCCATCAGTGCCGCATAGGAGTGAACATTCTTTTCGCAAAACAGGATAACAGGTGCGCCAATGCTTGTACCTGTTTTATCTGAGATGGCATAGGCAAAACGAGCTGCGGTGGAATACAGCTGCGAAAATGTCAGAGATGTATGCTCATCGGAAACGGCGGTCTTGTCGGGATGAAGTTCAGCCTGACGCTGAAGTCTGCCGATGATGTCGTTCATCGCTTTGCCACTCTTTCGATCATCTCCGCAATGGCGGGTGTGTCGGAGAAATCCTCAGGCTCCAGCTCCTCAGTGGGGATGCTGACGGAAAGCTCCTTTTCCAACCGCTCTATCAGCAACATTATGCCCATGGAATCCAGCAAGCCCTCCTCCAGCAGTTCGGTGTCTGCGGTGATCTCCTCATAGGGGCAAAGCTCCTGCAGTATTTTTAGAATGATATCCTCCATGATATTTCTCCTTTGCAGTATTTGATAAGCTCATTGTATCACATCAGGGAGAGGAAATCAATACTTTGCTTGACAAAATATCATTGGCGTGTTATATTGTTATAGAGGTGATGAGTGTGAGCAAACGGAGCATATTGAGGCTGCTGCTTATCTGCGCTTTAGCAGCGGTGGTGTATCTTGCGGATATGTATGCGCTCCTCGCTCCTGTTCAAAGAATCAACCTTTCGGGGGATGGTACGGGCGTTTCAGTAGAAATATCAGAATGATTTTTAAAAAAATCTGAGTTTTTTTGAAAAAAGTGC
>JAZKZL010000012.1:0-9960 GCA_045612645.1 Oscillospiraceae bacterium | reverse complement strand
GATGATATCGAAGGTTATGATTTCTTCTTCTATAATAAAGATATATGGGTTGAAAAATTCAGAGGAATTAGTTGCCATCTCCCAATAGCTCTAGAGGCTATTGGTTATGTGAATTATTACGGAAAATATGTTAAACTTGATGTTTCTCGTAATTCAATTATTACTGGATATAGTGAATTGCAGTGGGAATTATCACTTATGATGCTGAAATACATTAAAGCCTCTGGTTTGTGTGTTGAAAATATGGCTGTAGTTGATGGAATGATTGATTATCTAACTAACAGTTTATACAATAGTAACAAAGAACGATTGTTAAAAAGTTGATATTCGATTTAAAGAGTTTTGGGGGATATGTCATAATATTTAATATTGCTTTGACGTAGATGTTTCGGAACAATGATTAATATTATTGAGTTTGGCAAAGAAGCAGGTGATTGTAATCAATAACAGAATGGATTCAGGAGTTATATTATTACAGTATTGGTTCTCTTGGTTTGGTTTTTCGTTTGTGATACATTATGTAAATCCGTTGTAGTTAAGAGTATAAATAGTATATGCTAATTTGATTTTGTGTTATTATATGAAAGAAGGTTGATATTATGGGTAATTTGAATACTAACTATCAGGGGTATCGCTGCTACGCAATTCTTGATGATGCTTCTAAAAATCTATTTGACGCAGTTGTTGGCCATTATGGAAGACAATTAAATCAATCTTGCTTGATTGGAAATACTTTATTTACTCCTCATGACTTCAACAAACATTGTAATAATATCTATAGAATTATAAGTAATATTATTCTTCCCAATGCCAGCATATCAATTAAAGAGTGGTTAATTCTCGATCTAGCAGTTCTGTTTCATGATATATCGTTGTCAGGAAAACTCCCTTCGTCGTTTCAAGGGATAATCATTCACACGAATCAGCAAAATATGTGTGGGATGAATGGGAAAATAGTAGTAGCACACTTGCGCACATGGTTTCATCCTTGGATTTACTTACTAATAATGATATATATGCAATATGTGATATTATACGAGCACACAGCGATATTAAATCCGATATATTACCGCCAGAAAATAATGGTTTGAATTCATCGAACTTGTCATATGATAGCAATGGGGTTAATACATTGGGTTTGGCAGCGGTTCTCCGCTTGGCGGACGAGTTAGATGTAACAAGTGATCGATTCGGCAGGAATGCCATGGTTGAGCAATTATCACGAACGGATGAAGAACAAGCTTTTTCGGTGGATAGATGGGAGGATTTGCGTTTTTGTTCTCGTATTAATATTCAATGTGATGATACATTTAAATTGAATTATGTTTGCGATGATACATATATCAAAAATGTCGCTTGACAGTATAATGTTGCGTACAGTACGAAATAATGATAATTGGAGAACAGTAATAAAAGCCGATTATACTAATTTGAAATCTTGTGCAGATCTTGCGATTCAATTATTACTTGATCAAAAGACACCTCGAAAAACAGGTTTTGCAATGTTTTTGGATAAAATAGATCAATTCATCAATCCGCCTGAAGCCGATGATCCTCCAGACGAATGTATCGGTTGTGAATACAAAAATAAAGTTGAAATTTGTGATAATATCTACAAATCAGAAAAATTTTGTAATTATCAATGCAAAGATATGTGCTGTTATACATGCCCTACGTTTGGTGATTTCTACGCTGGTACTAGAAATAGAACAGCGTCTAGTAAAAATAGCAAATTGTTCTCCCATGTTAATTATTGGCAATATTTTCAGTTGGCATTGATTAACGCAGCGTATATGTTGAAATTAGATTTTCATGGACAAATCAAGGTGTTTTTTACTGTGAGAGAAGAAGCACTGAATTGCGAGGACAATGTTTTACATGACCGTAAGGGCAAGGTGTTTGGTATTTTTGAAAGAATATACTATACCAAAGATGAGCAAAAAACAATTTTTTATGAATCTATACAAAACGAGCATAATATCAGTAAGTTGTATGATCATACTTATAAATTTGTAGATCCTGAGTATGCTTTCTTGGGAGTGAATTCACTATGTCATCCATATGTTTTGGGACATACGGAGAGTGTATTTGATAGTATATATCGTCATTCATTTGATCGTGCTAGAGATATACAACATCACGGCAGAGCACTGTCTCAAAAATCGGATTATTTTAAAAGTATTAATGATCCAAAAGAGCGAGAAGAAGCTGTTAAGAAAACTATAGAAGAAACTGCAGCGAATTTGTTGATTCAAGGACGCGGTTTGCCAAGTTATTATGAAGAGAAAATGGATATAATGCCACGATATTGGCGTGATAGAGAACATTTTTTGGATTTTATTCAAAAGCTTGATCGGAATCTATTGTTTTCTGACGATATTGTTAATATCTGTAGACAATTTAATAAAAACTATAATATGGATATGGGTGATGGCAAGCATTGTAATATAAACAATTGTTTTAGACACCCTTTTTCTTTCTTGTATAAAATGGGTTTACTGGGTATCATTAGCAATAACGATAACAATGAAGGAAATGCAATACAAAAGTTTGTTAATTCTAATGAAATAACCTACTTTCATGAGGGCGACGCATTATATACTGATCCGCGGACTTGCTATATCCTTCATCCTGCGTTAACCAAAGCTATTGAAACAATAAACAACACGAATATTCACCATTTTAAAGGTTTTATTATCGGAAAATCATTACATGTACCCAAGTCATATTTAAAAACTATGCTACAGGATAGAAAAAAACTCTCGCAATCAGATTTTGATGAAAAATATTACAGTTAACATTAGTCCAAGGGGGCGATTAATATCGTCATCTATAAATTATAGTATCTATCATGGGATGTATTATTGGACGCAATCCTTGTAGTGGAGTATTAATGAATATTCTGAGAGATACCACTGCAAAGTTATATCTTTGTATTAGTTTGTAGCAAAAGGCAATACAAGCAATCATTTGCATATAAGCCTAGCACTTCGGGCGGTTGAAAGTGTTAGGCTTCTTTTGCTTAAATAGGGATTTAGCAATATCATCATCTAATAAATATTGTTGAAATCTTACACGCCACCAAGTTCATATACACTTTTTGAGCGTGATAAAGCACAATCTCTCGCCCAGTACGAATAAATGTTCTTTTGGTCGCTCAGGTGGGGAGCCAGCACAACAAAGCCATTTGCAGGGTTTCTTGCAGATGGCTTTTTACTTATATTCAACATTTTGTCCAACAATAGTCCAACTTTTAAAAATATATTTTGGAGGATTTATTGATAGTCATGGAATTTTACTTAATATGTCATGATTATAATTCAAAGTATTCTTGTGCCCATCAAATTTAAGATCATATTGCATTTAGTTGGGAACGCTGTTCTGTCTGCGAACGAACATTTTTAAAATTGCATTCATATAATTTCTCTGTTGAACTTGATACTGATAAGGAAATCCCTGATTTTTTGAGATTGTATGGGGTTCCTGGTGTGATAATTGTATCTGCAAAAGCTTTATGTGCATTCGAGAGAGAACATATTTCGGGTTATATACCACATGAAGTATATGTCTTCTATAAATCTAAAAATAGTGGTTTCTTAAAGTACTATTATCTTGAGATAGTAGGAAAAGGAAGATTGGATTATTCGAATATGGTAATCGAAATTGTTGGAACCTGTGAAGGATGTCATAATACGATGCTAAATAATCGAAAAAATATATACCCCATTGTTGCTGTTGATGAAAAGACATGGGATGGCTCGGAGATTTTTGGCGGCATGTATTGTACCAGAAAGTTTTTATCTATAATATATAAAAACGAATTGACATGTCTATATTTTAAACCTGGTATATACGCTGCAGATTCAACTAATATGACCAAGGTCAATTTAGCACAGCTTTTTAATTAAGTTGGCTACGATCTTAATGTCTACTGCAAACATGTGCCGAACAAGAACGGCACGATAGTGTTACTTTGTTTCAAGTGTTGTGATTTAATTATATATTGAAGTGTGGATTATGTCGATTTGTATATTGGAGTGTAGTTTTTTGAAATATGGTGTTGAATTTTGGTTAATGTTGTTGTATAATAATTGCGTAAGTATAAACGGCAGATTATATCAATTGTCATTTATTCATTAATAGGGGGATATATGAATCAAGTGAATATAAGAGCATATTCCAATGGCATGATGAAATATGAGTATTTCATTTCTGCAGATGATTGGTATGATTCAAGATGCAAGGAGATTGATGATAAAAAATATATACAATCTCAATGTATCGATATGGTTGAGATTTTTGAAAATAATAATCGTTATTTAAATTATTACGATAAGGATGGAAACCCAATGAAATTTGAAGTGTTTCGGAATGGGATTCTTACTGATACAGAATGTGTATGTTTAATAAAAGGATGTTTTTTGTCGGTGGAATGTATATTTGATGGCATTTTACATATTAAATATCTTTATTCTGCTACACGAAAGCGCAATGTGTCTAATATAGTCGTGGATATATTACATGGCAACAAAAATGTATACACTCAAAATATTGTTATATCAGAAAAAAGTCAAAATGATTATATTTCTATCCCTTTGCAAGGGTATACACATTTTAAATGTAAAGTAAAAGTAAAAAGACATGAAAAGACTATAAAAGAATTTGTAGCAGATTTCTAAAACAAAACTTATAGTATAGTAATTGTTTTCTTAAGGAGGTCAATATGAAAAGGAAGTATTTATCATTTGTTATGTGCATTGCCGTGTTGATGGCTACGTCCTGTTCGTCAACAGATGTCGTGTCAGGCTCAGATGAAACACAGCAGACATCAGTAATTCAGAATACTGCTGAATCCGCAGAAAGCACCGATGTGGCTCAACCTGAAACGGCGCAGGCGACAGCCGATGAAACCGAAACCGTAGAAGTTCCCATGGATGAGTGGTCTCCCGATATCCCTCAGCGTGAGGAGATGAAGCAGGAGGGCTATCTCTGTGCGGTTGCTTACATCGGCTTTGTTGATCCCGAAATGACAGCCGAGGACTGCGCAGAGGTGTTCTATAACAGCAGATATGCAGATGAACTTTCATTAACAGCTATCCCTGCGGAGAATTGCATAGACGATTGCGGCGGATACGAGCTTTATCTCGTTTTCCCTACGGATGAGAATGCAACCATTTCCGTCTGCGAGTGGGTGATTAACGAGGAGAACGACTTTGCAGGCGAAGCGGGTGCGGTGTATTACCGCAGCGAAGCAGGCGCGCCTGTGCTTATCCGATGCAATGTCAGCGATATCATGCCGAATGTGGTGGTGAATGTTGTGGACAGCAGCGGCGCTACGGTGCAGTGGTGTCCGTCAATGAGCCTGAAGGACGGCAGCGTAAGCCGCTACGGCGTTGAGGATAAGGTGTATGATATGACGCATTATATCTATAACGAGACCTTTGAGTGCTATATCATCGAGGGCGAGCCGCAGTAAATCTCACAAATAATATTACCTCCCATGGATTTCCGTGGGAGGTCTGTTTTTATGTGTTTTCGTTTTCAAGCACACTGACCAGCAGCTTTCTTGCGGAGCGGTTGGAGAAATATCCAGCCGCAGCGGTGAGCAGCGGCAGACCTGCGTAGAGAACTATCCTGATTATCACACCGCTTACGCCTGCGGATATTGCAGCGCCCATGCCGAGGATGAGTACCGCAGCCATCAGCAGGATGTACACAATAACGATGATATCAGCGGTCTTTGTGCCATAGCGCAGGGATATGGGGAGCGCTGCCAGTATGCATATCATCTCAAGCATGCCGAAGACGAGCGGCATTGCGAGCATTATCTCAGCGTCAGCACCGAATACCACTATCATAAAAACGTTCGGCACATAGCAGCACAGCATCAGCATCAGCACCACCGCCACACAGCTTATCTGCTTGCTTAGGATGATACGGTCGGCGCTTACGGGCATGGTGAGCTGATATTTGTTCCAGCCTGTTTCGTCGTCGTATTTTATGGTGTTCAGCGATATCGTACCGAAGCAGGCAATCGTGATGAAGTTTATCAGCCCGATGGGGAGATATGCGAAGATCTCATTTGGTGTGCCGAGGTATTCAACCGTCATTCCGCCGCCCATGAACAGGAACATGAGATTCGGCAGCAGCGCCAGCAGGAGTGACAGTATCACGATAAGGCGCACGCAGTAGATGTCCTTTAAGATAAGTCCTCTCAACAGATATCACCTCTCTTTACGGTTCTGAGGAACAGGGGATAGCCCACAGCATACATCGCCAGTGCGATTCCGAGAGTCACCAGCACCGACAGCGGACTTTCCAGTGCGCTGATGAGCTTTGAAAGCGTTTCTTCATCTTGAAAGGCGAGGTGAATAAAAGGCGCACCTATTACTCCCAGTGCCAGACCTATGATGAGGCCTGCTTTGTCTGCGCCCTTGAACTTGATCACAGCAGGCATTATCAGCCAGTTTCCGGCATTCACGATGATTATCAATAATACATGCATACAAAACATGGATAAGGGCATGGCGGAGTTATCGGTCAGCCAGAAAGCGAGATCGCACACGCATATCATCATCAGTGAGAACGCTGTTACTATCAGGTTCTTGATAAGTTCAATGTTGCAGAAGCGTGTATAGGACATTCCCGAGAGCAGATAGTTTGCATAGCGCGTTTTAAGGCTGCGGTCGAAATCGTCGCAGAGGGATTCAGTGGATATCGTAGCGCATATCATCGGCGCAAGCATTATAAGCATCATAGTGATGCCCTGTGCATCTTCGCTCTCGGCGAATATCAGCATAAGGCAGCCTGCGACCATGATGATAAATGCGGCTATAGCGGGGAAGATGAAGTAATTCTTCCTCAGCAGGAAAAAGGTGTGGTAAAGACCTTTCATCGCTTAAGCCTCCTTTACATAGTAAACCATGATATCGTCGATGGTGGGGATATCCGCCACGATATCGGGGTATTTTTCAGCGGCTGTGGTCAGCACCTCGCAGGTGAAGCGTGTGGTGCGCTTGCCGATGATGTCCTCGGGGTCGATGAGGGAGAGCTGCTCCTCTGTGCATTTCAGAATGCGGTATTTCTCGTGCATCTCGTTGCGCTCCTCGGTGAAGATGATCTCGCCCTTGTGGATGAATGTTATGTAGTCTGCGATATGCTCGAGGTCGCTTGTGATATGGGTGGAGAGCAGGATAGAGTGGGATTCGTCCTGCATGAATTCGAGGAAGATATCCAGTATCTCGCTGCGCATCACGGGATCGAGACCGCTGGTAGGCTCGTCAAGCACCAGAAGCTGCGGATCGTGGGAGAGCGCAGCGGCGATGGAAAGACGCATCTCCATACCGCGGGAGAATGTCTTGAACTTCTTTTTCAGCGGCAGCTCAAAGCGCTTCATGTAGCCGAAAAAGGTCTCGCTGCTCCAGTTGTTGTAGACGTGGGACATCACCTTGTCAAGCTGCATTGCATTGAGCTGATCGGGGAACACCAGTCCGTCAAACACCACGCCGATCTTCGATTTTGTTTCGTCAGAGAGGGCGGTAGAGTTCTCACCGAGTACGGTGACAGAGCCTGAGGTGGGCTTCATCAGACCCAGTATAGCACGGATGGTGGTGCTCTTGCCTGCGCCATTTTCGCCGATAAATCCCATTACGGTACCGCAGGGAACGCACAGGTCGATATCCTTCAGCTGAAACTGGTGATATTTCTTGCAAAGTCCCTTGATCTCAATACAGTTTTCCATGTTATTTCCTCCATTAAATGAATAATATTACAAAATATGCCTTTTCATGCGCGCAGTGTCCCGATGGATAGGCCGCTTATTCTTCCAGTAGTATGTTAAGCAGTTCCTGCACCTCATCGGTGCTTATGCCGCTCTTTCGGGCGATATCCACGGCGGCGGTAAGGTGCTTTTCGATCTCGCGCAGATTTTGCTCCCTGAGAAGTGCGGGATCCTGCGCTGCAACAAAGCTGCCCCTGCCCGTGAAGGATTCGATCATGCCCTCTGATTCCAGTATCTCATACGCACGCTTTGTGGTGATAACGCTCACACGGAGATCCTGTGCGAGGTTTCGCATGGAGGGGAGTGCGTCGCCCTCTTTCAGCGTGCCGTTCATTATCATCGCCTTGATCTGATCTGAGATTTGCTCATAGATCGGTACGCCTGCGCTGTTGGTGATTATGATGTTCATTTATTACCTCGTTTCGGTATAATGTTCTTAATGTGTATATTCGATATATACAATATATCACCTTTGATATACTTTGTCAAGAGTTTTTTTATTTTTTTCCGAAAAAATCATAAAATCATAAAAATGTATCAAAAAATGCTTGACAATCACAAGTTTCTTGTGATATACTGTTCATACAGTAAAGGATGTATGAACAAAGGAGGCGATTGCAGTGGCTGATATAATGGCGGTGCTGGAAAGAGCAAGGTGCTATGAGCAGGAAGTGCTGGTGAGTCTGGAGCATATCGAGCGCCTGCACAGGATAGCTTCCAGAGCTTCCTCAAATGCGGAGCGTGCGCTGCAGATAGCGAAAAAGCTGGATGCGTTGGAGCGTGAGCTGAATGCGCAGGTGGACAGAACAGTGGATGCAAAGCTTGAGGCGTACGATTATATAAGCATTCTTGAGGGAGAGGAACGCAGCGTTATTGAGCGGTATTATATCCTTGCAATGTCGTGGCGTGAGATCGCTGACAAGATGTATATGAGCGACAGGCGTGTGTTCCTGCTGAGGAGCAGTGCGCTCGAAAAATTGCGGGAGTATTTCGGCGGTGTGCCGAGAAGATGCGATCCGCTGCGGATAAGAGAGCAACAGAGATCGTGAGGAGGTAATCATGGGTATAGGAAGAAGGATCCGTTTATTGAGAGAGAGGGCGTGTCTCACGCAGGAGGAGCTTGCCGAGATGATAGGCGTAACACCGTCCTCGGTGGGAAATTACGAGCGGGAGGTAAGTCACCCCAGGGAGGATGCGCTCTACCGCATATTTGACGCACTGAAGTGCGAGCCGAACGAGCTTTTCGCAGACTGCTACGAGAACACCTCGGGCGAGAGCGAGCATTTGGAGAAATATCGTGCGCTGGACAGCTATGGAAGGGAGCTGGTGGATGCCTGTACGGATATCGAGTACCGCCGCTGCACAGAGGATAGCGGCATGGATACTATAATGATAGCGGCAAGAAACGGCGGCGAGCCGAGAACGATAAAGGTGAAAAAGCGTAAGGGCGTGAGCATACTCGATAAGCCCGATTACGACGGAGGCAGACGATGAATGCGGCGGATGTGCTGATAAGAGCAGGCGCTGCGGCTCTGCCTGTTGACCTTAATGCGGTAGCAGCGGCGCATGATATCAAGATAGTGAGCTATGAGAGCTGCGCTGATTATCTCGGGATGAGCGTGCAGCAGCTTTATGCGGAGATAAGTCCTCTTGGTTTCAGCTTCCGTGAGGGAGGACGATTTATTGCGGCGATAAATCACAATGCCTGTGGTGGTCTGCGGCGGCGCTGGACGATGGCGCATGAGCTGTCGCATATCTTTCTAGGACACATCGGCGTGGATATGAAGCGCATGGAGGAAAGCTGTGAGCGTGCAGCAGACAGCTTTGCGGCGGAGCTTCTCGCACCATTGACGGTGCTGCATTTCTGCGGCGTTTCCTCGGCGGCGGAAACGGCACGGCTGTGCGGTCTGTCAAAGCAGGCGGCGGAGATACGCTTCAGGCAGCTGCAGGAGCTGCGCAGAAAAAACTCGGCGGAATACAGGCAGGGCAGGGGAATGGCGTTACTGCTGGGTGAGAGCGACAGGCAGCTTTATGAGCGCTTCCTGCCGTTCATATCGGAGTATATCACAAGGCGCTCGGCACACGACGGCTACGCAGAACATCTGAAGCATACATCAATAGTGTGGAGATAAATCGGAATATGACGAGCGAAAGCTCGTCATATTCAATGCGCTCATTCC
>JAZKZL010000011.1:0-9332 GCA_045612645.1 Oscillospiraceae bacterium | reverse complement strand
GTATGCAGGCGTGGGGATAAGGCTGCCGAGATAGATATATTCATCGCAGGTGCAGCCTGTTTCCTCTTTAAGCTCACGCAAGCCGCAATCGTGATGGGATTCTCCCCATTCGAGCTTGCCTGCGGGGATCTCACGCATTATCTGCTGATGGGGATAGCGGAACTGCTTGACGAACAGCACGTTGCCCTCGTCGTCAAGAGGCAGAACACACACGCCGCCGGGGTGCTTTATCACCTCACGGTTTACGACAGAGCCATCCTCAAGCTCTGCCTTATCTACGAACAGCTTGACTACCTTGCCGTCAAAAAGCTGCTCACTGGAAAGAGTTTTTTCTTCAAGATGCATATTTATTCTCCGTTCATATCGTCGATATCTATGATATCAAGCTCTTTAAGTGCTTTTTTCTGCTCCTCTGTGAGCGGTCGCGGCACATTGCCTGCCTCGGGAGCTTCCATGATACGCTCCGAAAGTTGGTTGATATATGCCCTGTGCGCCCTTACGCCCTTGCTCTGCTCACCGTCATACAGATGAACATAGCTGCGAGGCTTACGCTTCATCAGCACATACTGAACAAGGAGATACAGCGCATACAACACGATTCCGCCGAATGTGAGATATAGTCCGTATCTTCCGCCGGGAGTCTTGTAGGTGAACACGATACTGCTCTTTCCCGCAGGAACTCTCACCGCCACAAAGCCACCGTTGACCTTATCCACCTCGGCAGGCTGACCGTTGACCTTTGCAGACCAGCCCTTATCATAAGGTACGCTGAATACCACCAGCTCATCCGCTGCATAATCCGCCATTGCCGTGAAACCCGTGCGTGTCACTGAAAACGCGCTCACGCCTGCTTTGATACGTTCTTCCACATCCTTTTTGAACTGCTCGGCAGATACTCTTGCTGCTTCGTTTTCGGGCAGCTCAGCGAGTATATCGGCATACTTTGCTGCCTGTTCCTCGGTAAGCACCACAGCACGGCACATCAGCTTATCCGCTGCACCGTGATTTGCAGCGTTGTCGGCTGTGACATATCCGTCATAAGCAAAGCCCATCGGCAGAACATATTCAGTGGAATATATCTCGTAATCTCCGCAGGTGGAATAATGCTCGTAAATATGGAGCTTTTCCAGTGCCTCCTTTACGGTATCCTCGTCACGGTCATTGCGTACAGCGATGTATTTCACCCTCGTCAGCGCACGCAGAGCATATCTGTCATGCTCGGGATCGGAATTAACATCCCTCTTGATATCCAGCAGATCGTACAACTCAAAGGTGGAGCTTGGAATGATGCTGGTAAAGCTCTTCAGGCTGCCCTTATCCCAGAGCATATTAACATTATTCATCTCGCCGATTCCCTCGACGCGGTAATATTCGGGATCATCAATGCATATATCCGCCGTCAGCGCGCGATCGTAGTCTCCCACATACGGGCCGAGTATCCTGCCATAGCCGACAAACCACAGGCTCAGCAGCATACAGGAGATCACCGTCATAGTGAGCAGCAGCTGATTGAATCTCCATTCGCTGTCCTTTTTACGGGTACGGATAAGGATTCCCGTCATCACAAGGAACACCACCGCGATCGCAAGCTGCGCCCAAAAGGACGGCGCAAGCTCAAAAAAGTTGAGGAACGTTACCTTTTCGGTGACGGTGTCACCCGCCTCGTTCACTATTATATCCCTTTCCTCCTCAACGGGATGCAGCATAACAAGCAGCGCCATAACGCCCGTGACCACTGCGGTGAATTTAAGTCCGAAGCGCATATCGCATTCATCCTTATGCTCCAGTACATAGACAGTGGCAAGGCAGCAGAGAAGCTCAGGCATATAGAACCATCTTGTATAATAGTTACTGTTGAACAGCACGAACGCTGCGTTGAGTCCTGGAACGAAAGCCATCAAAAGGCACACCAGCAGCACAGGACGCACCCAGCTTTTCTTCGCGCCCCTGATGTACGCCGCAACTCCTGCCATGGAAAACAGAGGCAGATACAGCGCTACGCTCGACCACTTCGCATTCGCATCGGGGAACATATTAGTTCTTGCAGGCACTTCGGGCGGGAAAAACATCGCCTCCAGAATGAGTCCGTAGCGCTGAGTCCAGCTGTCGTGGAACAGGAAATTCTTGCCCGAAATAAGGTCTGTCGAACGTGGCACATCCAGCACCTGAAAGATGGACGGCACGAACAATGCTCCTGCTATCGCAACGCCTATAACGCTCTCAAAGGCAAGGCAGAAGAAATCCCCTGCGCTTATGCGGAATCGCTTGTCGCAGCAAAGCCTTGCGATGAAATAGATCACGAGGAACACGCACTCGCCGATGAAAAAGAAGTAATTCACAAAGGCGTTCAGCGCAACTGCAAGAGCAAACGCACCTCGGCGCTTGTTCACCACCGTCTCCTCCAGTCCGATGAGGAGCAGGGGGAAGAAAACTATCGCCTCGTGGAAATGATTGAAAAAGATATTATAGAGAGAAAATCCCGAAAAGGCATACAGCAAGCCGCCGATAACTGCGTATTCGGGCTTCGTCACGAATCTGCGTATATAGATGAACGCAAACAGCGATGAAAGCGACAGCTTCAGCATCAGCAGCGGCGCCATCAGATAGTGAGATATCGCAGGCGGAAACAGCGCGGCAAACCAGAAGAACGGACTTCCCAGCGTATAAAAGCTGTAGGAGCCTACGAAATTCACGCCGAGATCGGTGTTCCAGTTCCAGCCGAAATTCCCCTCTTGTATCGCCTCGATACAGGTCTTGTAAAAGGGAATCTGCTGGGCGTTGTAATCGCCATAGAACACGAAGTATCCGCCATCGATGATAACGAACGGCAGCAGTATGCAGGATATCAGCAGCGCATAGAAAAACGCCTGCTTGTAGTATCTTTTTTCTTGCTTGAACATCTTTTATTTTTTACCTGTCTTACATTAAAAAATTATCTCCGCCGCTCCCGCAGCGGAGATAGTGTATAAACAACGATAATCAGAGCGGAGATAAGCCGACGACTTCTTTCCGCTTCCTGAAATCATTTTTCGCTTATTGATGTCACATCTTTTCGGGTGCATCTACCTTTAAGAGTGTAAGCACGTTACGCAGAGTAGTTCTCGCTGCGTCACACAGTGCAAGTCTGCTGAGCTTCACTGCCTGCTCTGCGTCCTTTACGGAGCAGCCGTCATAGAACTTGTGATATACCTGTGCAAGCTCTGTAGCGTATCTTGTCAGCGCCGCAGGGTTGTAATCAGCAGCGGCTGCGTTGATCATCTCGGGCATCTCTGCGATCTTTCTGATGAGGTTAAGCTCGGCAGGCTCGGTGTATTCAACCGCACCGCCCTCGTACTTCACGCCGTCCTCTGCCATCTTCTCGATAACACGGCAGATTCTTGCATGAGCATACTGAACATAGAATACGGGGTTCTTGCTGCTCTCCTCAACGGCGAGGTCGAGGTCGAACTCGAGATGTGTATCGGAGTTACGCAGATTGAAGAAGAAACGTGCTGCATCCAGAGGAACTTCGTCCAGCAGAGTTGTCAGGGTGATAGCCTTGCCGCTTCTCTTGGACAGCTTGATGGGCTGACCGTCTCTTACCAGCATTACCATCTGCATGATAACTACGTCAAGGCGGCTGTCGTCGATGCCCATTGCGGAAAGAGCAATTCTCATTCTCTGAACATAGCCGTGGTGGTCTGCGCCGAGAACGTTGATAGCCTTGTCGTAGCCACGGGTTACGAGCTTGTCATAGTGGTATGCGATATCGGGAACGATGTATGTGGGGAAACCGTTTGCACGCACCAGAACGAAATCCTGATCGCCGCCGAAATCGGTAGCCTTCAGCCACAGAGCGCCCTCGCTCTCGTAGGTGTGACCGCCTGCCTTCAGCTTTTCGATAACTTCCTTTACTGCGCCGTTGTTGTGCAATGTGCTTTCCTTGAACCAGTTATCGTACTGGATACGGTACTTCAGCAGGTCTGTTTCGAGACGTGCCTCGTTGAGAGGCAGAGCATAGTCAACGAGTGCTGCCTTTCTGTCCTCATCAGAGGATGCTGCGTACTTGTCGCCGTGGATGTCGTAGAAATTCTTTGCATGCTCGATGATATCCTGACCGAGGTATACATCCTCAGGCATTGCAAACAGCTGACCCTCGCCGCTCTCGTCAAAGATAGCCTGTGTGAGCTGCTCCATCTCGGGATTTGCAGCCATGTACTTTCTGCCATCCTCGCTGCAAAGCTGCATATAGCGCAGGGAGAGGGACTTTCCGAACTTCTCCACCTGATTGCCTGCGTCGTTGATATAGAACTCACGGCTTACCTCGTAGCCTGCCTCCTGCAGCAGAGAGGAAAGGCTGTCGCCGATAGCGCCGCCTCTAGCATTACCGATGTGCATGGGGCCTGTGGGGTTTGCGGATACGAACTCGACGAGAACGCGCTTGCCCTTGCCCATGTCTGTCTTACCGTAATCCTCGCCGAGAGCGATGGTCTTTGTTACGACCTCGCTGAACCAGCTCTTGCCGATAAAGAAGTTGAGGAATCCGGGACCTGCTACCTCGATCTTATCAAATGCGGTGCCTGCAAGCTCCGCAGCCTCTGCGATCATAGTTGCAATGGCACGGGGATTGTTCTTCAGCGCCTTTGCGGAAACCAGTGCGGCATTTGCGGAGAAATCTCCGTGTGCCACATCCGCAGGGATGGTCACCTGAAAAGGCGGCAGCGGCTCAGCAGGGAGCTTGCCCTCTGCAACAAGTCTGCCCAGAGCCTCCATGATTATTTCCTTGACCTGTAATTTTGCCTCGTTTACAGCATTGTACATTTTTATGTCTCCTTTACTTTGTTGTTACGTTTATCTTTATTTCATTTTCCAGCATAAGACCTGCGTTTACATCGATGGTGTACTTCACGTTTATCTCACCGCCGTTATCCGCCATGACATGACGGAGATAAGAGGTGGTGATGCCTATCATGCAGTCACCGAACTCCGTTCCATAGTGGCAGAAATGTCTCTGCCCCTGCTCGAATACAAGGCTTGAAAATGCCTTGCCCGTGCGGGTCATGGTGACGATATCGTCCTTTACGCTCAGCTGAACATGGCTGCCGTCAAAGCCTGTTGCCTCGCTCTCGTCGTAATCGATGTAGTACACGCCCTCGTGCAGGCGGTATTCGCCCTTTGTGAACAGCTCCGAATGATCGGTCTGACCGTCAGCGGTCTGTGTTATCTTCATCTTGATATTTGCGTTTTCAGCCAATTTTTACACTCCAATTTTTATCAGTTCTCGGAATTGCGCTCTATGGCAAGCTCGATAAGCCTGTCAACAAGCTCTCCGTATGGGATGCCCATGTTCTCCATCATCTTGGGGTACATGCTTATCGGTGTGAAACCGGGGATGGTGTTTATCTCATTCAGGATGATGTCGTTCTCCGTCACGAAGAAATCCACACGGGAGAATCCGCTGCAGCCCATTGCCATGTATGCCTTCTTTGCGGTCTCTCGCAGCTCATTCATCTCGCTCTCGCTGATCTTTGCGGGGATATCCAGCACGGAGGTGCCGAGCTTATACTTTGCATCGTAATCGTAAAATTCCTCGGCAGGTGTGATCTGTCCGGGAATGGAGGCGATCAGCTCCTTGCCGTTGCCGAGAACAGCGCACTCCACTTCCTTGCCGATGATCTCTGTCTCGATAACAACCTTTGCGCTGTGAGCAAAAGCGATCTTCAGACCGTTTTTCAGACCCTCTCTGTCAGCCGCACGGGAAACTCCCACGGAAGATCCTGCACAGGCAGGCTTTACGAACATCGGATATCCGCCGAGCTTTGCCTCGATCTCATCACATGCCGCCTCCATATCGGAAAGCGCTGTGCGTGTTACGTAGCAATAGGGCGCAGTCTTTATTCCTGCCGCGTCAAGGATGGTGTGGGTGATAGCCTTATCCATGCAGGCAGCGGAGGATGTCATATCACAGCCTACGCAAGGAAGTCCTGCAAGCGTGCAGAGTGCCTGTACTGTGCCATCCTCACCGTTTACGCCGTGAAGCACGGGGAACACAGCGTCCACCTTGCGCAGATGACAGCCGTCATCCTCATCAAGCAGCAGGATGCCCTTGTGGGTGGAATCAGGGCTTATCACTGCGGTGCAGCAATCGGGATCGTTCTCCCATTCGCCTGTCTTTATGTCCTCGTACTCGCCCGGGTAATACATCCAGTGACCCTTTTTGGTGATACCGATGCACATTACATCATACTTATCCTTGGGGATATTGTTCAGCACGGAATACGCCGATACCAGAGAGACCTCATGCTCACTGGATGCGCCTCCGAACAGCACTGCTATTTTCAGTTTAGCCATAGTATTCACCTGCACAGTAGAAATACTGCGTCCTTTCCGATATTGGAGAGCACAGCTCCCCGTATATGAATATGCCCCGTACCCTGTCATTATGACACAAGGCACACCTCTGCATAATAATACAGTATATATTTTATCACAAAAGCCATATTATTTCAATAGGTTAACTGCATAAATATGCGGATAAATGGATGTATAATTACTATAATAACGATCATTTTTCGACATATACTTGATTATCCCACAACGATATGCTATAATATACTTTGCGTGGCAATAGTCGCATAAACGACAAAACAAACAAATATTAAAATATACAAAGGACAAAGAAAAATGACTATGAACTCTCCCAAGAAGATAGCACTGCTTACCGACTCCTGCGCCGATATCTCCAAGGCTGACATTGCAGAGAACAAGATACGGGTTGTCCCTCTGCGGATACTCTGCCCTGATGGCGAATACTCTGATGGCGTGGATATCACAAGCTACGATATATACGAGCGTCTACAGCGTGGCGAGCTGCCTAAGACCTCGCTGCCCACCGCTGCGGATATCACCGGTATATTCGATGAGATAGCGTCAGAGGGCTATGACGGAGTTATCGCAGTGATGCTCTCGCGCGGTCTTTCGGGAACATATAATCTGCTGCGCTTCATGGGCAGTGAGCGGAGAGACCTCAACGTCTGCGTGTTTGACTCGCTGAACGGCTCAATGGGTCAGGGGCTGATACTCCTGCAGCTTGCACAGGATATCCGCGCAGGCATGAGCTGGGATGAGCTTACCGAAAGAAGAGTTCCGAAGCTGATAAAAAACACCTTTGCATTCTTCTCGGTGGATACGCTGGAATATCTCCACAAAGGCGGCAGGATAGGATATATCACGAGCATTGCAGGCACGCTGCTGAACATAAAGCCCGTCATTACCTTTGCCGAGGACGGCAAGCTTCAGACCGCAGCAAAGGTGCGTGGCAGCAACAATCTCGAAGCGAAGTTCGAGGAGCTTGTAACGGAAAAGCTCGGCGGCAGCAAGCATTACAATCTTGCAATAGCCAACGGCGGCAATCCCGATGGAGCAAAATCGCTGCGTGAGCGTATCACTTCCGCATTAAACGGATATTCAAACGTATGGGAGGGCGAGATAGGCGGCACGCTCAGTGCGCATATCGGCAAGGGGATCCTCGGCGCTGCGGTGCAGATATTAGATTAAATTAAAGAACGACAGCCTGCGGAATTTATCCTCAGGCTGTTTTTTCTGCAAGCAGGCAGGGCTTACTTTCCTCTGCTTTCGCTCTGCTATGCTTTCCTTTCCTCTGCTTTCTCTCTACTCTGCTTTCTCTCTGCTTTCTTTTTCTTTACTTTCCTTTACTCTACTTTCTTTTACTTTACTTTGCGACAAAATGACGTCATCATGACGGAAAATGTTGACATCATGACGTCATAATGTTGACATCAGCCGTAATGTTGACGTCAATATGAAGATAACTGCAAAACACAAAAAAGCCACCCTTGATCTATCCGTCAAAGGTGGCTTGATCATTATGCCTCGTTGATAGCCTTGATGAGAAGCTCTCTCAGGGTATCGGGCGAGCAGTTGCCCTTAAGCTGCTTCATGCACTTGCCGAACAGCGCCATAAGAGCCTTTTCCTTGCCGCTCTTATAGTCATTTACGGAGCGGGTATCCTCAGCCACTACAGCCTTGATAACAGCCTCGATAGCGCCTGTATCGTTGGATACGATGAAGTTGTTGTCCTTAGCGTACTGCTCAACGTCTGTGATCTCCTCATCGAACATAACGGTGAGGATCTTCTTTGCGTTGCCGCGCTGCACCTTGCCCTCCTGAACCAGCTTTATCAGCTTGCCGAGAGCAGTTCCGTCAACAGTCAGATCGTCAGCGGTGAGCTGCTTTTTGTTGAGGATGTTCATGCAGTCGGAAATGAGCCAGTTTGCAACTTCCTTTGCCTGACCGCACTCATCGGTGGCAGCCTCAAAGCAATCGCACAGCGCTCTGCTCTGGGTGAGCTGCTCAGCGTCATACTCGGTGATGCCGAGATCGTTGATGTAGCGCTCCTTCTTGAGAGCGGGCAGCTCGGGCAGGGAGTTCTTTATGCGGTCAAACCACTCGTCATCGATAACGATGGGCATGATGTTGGGATCAGGGAAGTAGCGGTAATCGCCTGCTGTTTCCTTGTTACGCATTGCGTAGCTCTTGCCCTTGATATCATCCCAGCGGCGTGTCTCCTGAACAAGCTCCTCTGTGCCGTTCTCGAGAGCGTCAATGTGACGTGCGGTCTCGTACTCGATAGCACGGGTGATGGCGGAGATGGAGTTCATGTTCTTCATCTCGGTACGAACGCCAAGCTTGTCGCTGCCCTCCTCACGAACGGAGAGGTTAACGTCGCAGCGCATGGAGCCCTGCTCCATACGGCAGTGGGATACCTTTGCAAATCTCAGCAGAGAACGCAGCTGCTCAAGGTAAGCAACTACCTCCTCAGCGCTGGAAAGATCAGGCTGAGAAACGATCTCGCACAGCGGAACGCTGGTACGGTTAAAGTCAACGAGGGTGGTGTCTGTCCAGTCATCGTGAACGAGCTTACCTGCGTCCTCCTCCATGTGGATCTGCTTGATGCGGATGTTCTTCTTGCCCTTGCTGGTCTCGATGGGAACGATGCCGTTGATGGCAACGGGGCTGAACCACTGGGTGGTCTGATAGGATCCGGGAAGATCGGGATAATAGTAGCTCTTCTTATCGAATGTGGTGACACGGTTGATATCGCAGTTGAGCATCAGACCTGCTGTCATGCCGAGATCTACCACTCTCTTGTTAACGATGGGGAGCATACCAGGCATACCGCAGCACGCAGGGCATACATGATCGTTCTGCTCGCCGCCGAACTTAGCGGAGCAGGAACAGAATATCTTTGACTCGGTGGCAAGCTCGATGTGAACTTCAAGACCGATGACGGTTTCGTACTTCTTCATTACTTGTCCTCCTTTTCAAATGTC
>JAZKZL010000010.1:0-2227 GCA_045612645.1 Oscillospiraceae bacterium | reverse complement strand
GTTGATATCGATATGTTCGCAGGCCCCAGTGAGATCCTCGTTCTCGCTGATGAGACCGCAAATCCCAAGTACCTCGCCGCAGATCTTATGTCTCAGGCAGAGCACGATAAGCTCGCGTCCGCTATCCTTATCACCACAAGCATGGAGGTTGCAGAAAAGACACAGGCAGAGATCGAGCGCCAGGCAGCAATGCTCTCCCGTAAGGAGATCATCGATTACTCCATTGATAACTATGGCGCTATCATCGTATGCGATGATATGGACTACGCAGTGGAGCTTGCAAACGCACTCGCTCCCGAACACCTTGAGGTCGTTACCGCAAATCCCATGGAGTATATCGGCAAGCTGGACAACGTAGGCTCCCTGTTCCTCGGTCAGTATTCTCCCGAGCCACTCGGCGATTACTACGCAGGTCCCAACCACGTTCTGCCCACCAGCGGAACCGCACGTTTCTTCTCGCCCCTCGGCGTGGAGAGCTTCACAAAGCGTTCCAGTTATATCTACTACACAAAGGATGCACTGCTTGACGCAGCCGATGATATCATCCTTATTGCAGAGCGTGAAAAGCTGACAGCGCACGCTAATTCCATCAAGGTAAGAAAAGAAGATAATTAAGGAGCTGTATTATGAACAGAACAGCAGAGATCACACGCACAACAAAGGAGACGGACATCTCCGTAAAGCTCGACCTCGACAGCGGCGCTAAGGCGGTTATAGATACAGGTATCGGTTTTCTCGACCACATGCTGACTGCGCTTGCTATCCACGGCGGCTTCAGTCTGGAGCTTTCCTGCAAGGGCGATCTGTATGTGGATGGTCACCACACCGCAGAGGATGTGGGAATCGCACTCGGCACAGCGTTCAAGGACGCTCTCGGCGATAAGTCGGGCATCATGCGTTACGGAAGCGCTTTCATCCCCATGGATGAGGCTCTCGGCTTCTGCTCCCTCGATATCAGCGCAAGACCGTTCCTCGTGTTCAATGCTGATTTCACCAATGAGAGGGTAGGCGAGTTCGACACCTGCCTCACTGAAGAGTTCATGCGTGCATTCGCATTCAATGTGGGAATAACTCTGCACCTGCGTGTGGAGTACGGCAGCAACGATCACCACAAGATCGAAGCGCTGTTCAAGGCGATGGCTTATGCGCTGAAGGCTGCTGTAAAGAAGAACTCTGACGGTTCTGTCATTTCCACAAAGGGAACTCTGTGATGCAAGGCTACAACCTTATCGCAGTATTTTCCCCCGATAAAACGAAAATGCTGATGTGCAGGCGCATAAAAGAGCCATATCTGGGACTCATAAACATGGTCGGCGGCAAGATAGAGCCGAATGAGAGCGGCATAGACGCTGCCTACCGTGAGCTGTATGAGGAAACGGGCATCCGCCGTGAGGATATCCCGCTCACTCATCTTATGGATTTCACATATCCGCTTGATCCATGCTATGTGGAGGTGTATGTCGGTCAGCTGCTTCGTAGTGTCGAGGTCACAGGCGACGAGAATCCGCTCTTCTGGAGCAATCTCGACCATGATTTCTTCGATATGAAGGAGTATGCAGGCGAGGGCAACATCGGTCACATTATGGAGCATATCAGGCTCAATTACGATAGAATATTCCGTAAGGAAGGATAAACTATGATAGCGATCATTGACTACGGCGCAGGAAATCTGTTCAGCGTGAAGAATGCGCTGGATTTTCTGGGTCTCGAAAATAAGATAACAAAGGATCCTGCCGATCTCCGTGCTGCGGACAGGCTCATCCTGCCCGGCGTTGGAGCTTTTGCAGATGCAATGCGCATGCTTAATGAAAGCGGCCTTGTTGAGGTCATCTGTGAAGAGGTACAGAAAAAACCTCTCCTCGGTATCTGCCTCGGAATGCAGATGCTCTTTGAAAAAGGCTATGAGTTCGGCGAGACAGACGGTTTGGGACTTATCAAGGGCTGTGTTAAGCTGATGGAGCCTGAGGGAAACCTCGCAATTCCGCACATCGGCTGGAACGAGCTTGAAAAGAACGAAGAATGCCCTCTGCTCGCAAAATGCGGGGAAGGGGAGTATGTGTATTTCGTGCATTCCTACGCTGCAGAGTGCGACAGCAAGAATGTCGCAGCATACTGCGATTACGGCATGAAGGTGCCTGCTCTCGTATTTGAGGGCAATGTATACGGCGCTCAGTTCCATCCCGAAAAGAGCGGCGATACAGGTCTGAATATTCTCAGATGCTTTGCT
>JAZKZL010000009.1:0-13954 GCA_045612645.1 Oscillospiraceae bacterium | reverse complement strand
GAGTTCTGCCTGTTTCAAGCCTTACTCGCAGATGCGTATAGCCTGCATATCTCCGCAGCACGAAGTAATGCGTCACCGCCTCACGGGAGTTTTCAAGCGTTACGCACATCTTCTTGCGGTCGTTCTTGCTCCTGCCTATGGGAGCATTGACAGTGCCGTCCTCCTTGACCGCACCGCACACCACCGCCTCATATTCACGGGTGAAGCTGTGATCCTTAATTTGCTCAGACAGACCGATATGCGCAAAGTCGTTCTTTGCAACCATCAGAAGTCCGCTGGTGTCCTTATCTATTCGGTGGACTATTCCCGGGCGTATCTCGCCGTTTATTCCCGAAAGGCTGTCGCCGCAGTGGAACATCAGCGCATTAACAAGAGTGCCGCTGTAATGCCCCGCCGCAGGATGCACGACCATTCCCTTTGGCTTGTTCACCACCAACAGATCAGCGTCCTCATACACTATCTCAATCGGGATGTTTTCAGGGAGGATATCCACGCTCTGCGGCTCGGGCAGCTGTATCTCAACCACTGCGCCCGCTTTAGGTGTATCCTTTTTGTTGGCGGGCTTGCCGTCCACTGTCACCGCACCGTCCTCTATGAGACGAGCCGCAGCGCTGCGGGAAAGCTCCGTGTTATCGGCGATCAGCTTATCAAGCCTTGCTCCGCCCTGTGCAATTATCTCAATCGTTTCCATCGTCTGCCAACTCGTTTTCTTCCGTTTCAGTGGAATTCTGCGCCTTTTCCGAGCGCTTTTCGGCTACCTCGTCAAGTATCACCAAAATGCACAGGAGTATTCCCCCACACACAGCACAGATATCCGCAAAATTGAATATCGCAAAATTTATGATTCGCACATCGATAAAATCCACCACCAGGCCATCATTGAACAGCCTGTCGATCAGATTTCCGACGCCGCCTGCTATTATAAGCGAGAACGAAATGATATACGGCAGGGTGCGCACCTTTTTCAGCACCATTGCGCAAAGCATTGCGCCCATCATAAGCGAGGTGACGCAGATCAGCATGCTTGTTTTGCCGCCAAACATACTGAACGCCGAGCCATCGTTAAGGTAATAGGAGAGATTCAGCACCTGAGTATCTCCGAACTTTATCAGATGGATGGACTCGTGCAGCGACATCTTCCACTGAGAATCCGCAACGAGCCACTTTGTAAGCTGGTCTATTCCCACCAGCACAGCCGCCATCAGCAGGCCGCATATCACCATGATATTCACCTTTTTATCGGTGAGAGCTTTATTATCTTTCAATTAAGAACTCCTCTAAACAAACAGAAAGGGGAAGGGGTTAGCCCCTCCCCCTATTTTTTTACTTCAGGTTGAGCATTACTGCTGCGCAGCGTGCGCAAAGTGTGGGATGCTCAGCTACAGAACCAACAGTCTTATCGTGGCTCCAGCAGCGCTCGCACATCTCGCCTGCTGCCTTCTCAACTGTTACGGAAACGCCTTCAACAGCGCCCTTGAACTCGCCCTCGCCTGTTTCTACTGTTACATAGGAAACACCGAATACGGATGCAAGCTCAGTGTAAGCGGAAAGCTCTGCAACGGTCTTTTCGTCAGCAAACAGCTTAACGCCTGCGTCAAGCGCCTTACCGATAACGCCTGCAGTTCTCTTCTCCTCAAGAGCCTTCAGAACGTCGTCACGAACAGCGTGGATGCGGCTCCACTTAGCCTCGAACGCCTCGTCAACAGCAACGTCTGTCTTTTCAGCCATTGTATTGAAAGGAACGCCACGCAGATCGTCTGTGGACTTGTGGGGCATGAACTGCCAGATCTCGTCTGCAGTAAATGTCAGGATAGGAGCGATCAGCTTTACGAGAGAATCGAGGATAATGTACATTGTTGTCTGTACAGCCTTTCTCTCCTCGCTCTTCTCAGCGGAGCAATAAAGTGTATCCTTAACGATATCCAGGTAGAAGTTGGACATATCTACAACGCAGAAGCTGTGGATAGCGTGGTATGCGAGGTAGAAATCAAAGCTCTCGTAGGATGCTCTTACCTTCTCGGTAACTGCGTCCAGACGGGACAGCGCCCACTTATCGATATCGCTCAGCTTATCCAGAGCAACCATCTCGGTATCGGGCTTGAAGCCGTCGCCGTTGCCGAGGTTACCGAGGATAAATCTTGCTGTGTTTCTGATCTTTCTGTATGCCTCGGACAGCTGCTTGAGCATATCCTGAGATACTCTCATATCATTGTGGAAGTCAAGGGATGCAACCCACAGACGGAGAACATCCGCACCGTACTGGTTGATAACCTCCTCGGGGAGGATAACGTTGCCCTTGGACTTATGCATCTGCTCGCCCTTGCCGTCAACTACCCAACCGTGGGTGCAGACAGCCTTATAGGGAGCCACGCCTGTTGTAGCAACGGATGTCAGCAGGGAGGACTGGAACCAGCCTCTGTACTGATCGCAGCCTTCGAGATACAGATCAGCAGGCCAGCTCAGCTCAGGACGCTCCTGCATAACAGCAGCATGAGTTACACCGGAATCGAACCATACGTCGAAGATATCCATTTCCTTACGGAACTTGCCGCAGCCGCACTCGCACTTAACATCGGCAGGGATGAATTCGGAAGCATCCTTGCTGTACCATGCATCGGAGCTTTCTGCTCTGAACAGGTCGGCAGTTGCCTTGATAGTTGTGTCGTTGATAATTGTAGCGCCGCAGTCCTCGCAGTAAAGCATGGGGATCGGAACGCCCCATCTTCTCTGACGGGAGATGCACCAGTCGGAACGCATGGAAACCATGTTCTTGATACGCTCCTCACCCCACTCGGGGATCCACTGTACGCCCTCGATAGCCTTGATAGCCTCATCCTTGAACATATCAACGCTGCAGAACCACTGATCTGTAGCGCGGTAGATGATAGGCTCATGGCAGCGCCAGCAGTGAGGATAGGGGTGGACGATCTTCTGCATAGCCAGCAGAGTGTTGTCGTCCTCCAGACGCTGTGCGATGACCTTGTTTGCATCAGCAGTCTTGAGACCCTCGAAAGGACCTGCCTCATTTGTGAGGATACCCTTCTCATTTACGGGAACTACGATATCGAACATTCCCTTGTACTTCATGCAGACCTCAAAGTCCTCCACACCGAAGCCGGGAGCTGTATGAACGCAGCCTGTACCGCTGTCAAGTGTAACGTGATCGCCAACGATAACGGGGGACTTTCTGCCCATGAAGGGGTGATCTGTCTCGATAAGCTCCAGCTCGGCGCCTGTGAAGCTGCCTACTGTGGAGTACTTGGAAATTCCTACAGCGTCCATAACTGTGGAAACAAGATCTGTTGCCATCAGCAGATACTCGCCGTAAGACTTGCTCTCCTCGTCCTCAACCTTTACAAAGGTGTACTCGTAATTGGGACCGAGGCAGATAGCGAGGTTACCGGGCAGTGTCCATGTGGTGGTTGTCCAGATAACTACATACGCCTTGGAAAGATCGATGCCCAGATCGTCAAACTTACCCTTGCTGTCAGCAAGAGGGAACTTTACATAAATGGAGAAGCAGGGATCGTCCTGATACTCGATCTCAGCCTCTGCAAGAGCTGTATTACAATCAGCGCACCAGTAAACGGGCTTCAGACCCTTGTAGATGTAACCCTTCTTAGCCATCTCGCCGAATACCTCTACCTGCTTTGCCTCGAAATCGGGCTTGATGGTAAGGTAAGGAACATCGAAATCGCCCCATACACCGAGACGCTTGAACTGTGCCTTCTGATCGTCCAGACAGGACAGAGCGAACTCACGGCAGCTCTTTCTGAGAGCAACGGGATCGATAGTGCCGCTGTCAGCGCCGATCTGCTTGATAGCCTTCAGCTCGATAGGCAGACCGTGGCAGTCCCAGCCGGGAACAAAGTTTGCAGCAAAGCCTGTCATGCTCTTATACTTAACGATGATATCCTTTAAGATCTTATTGAGCGCAGTACCGATATGGATGTTTCCGTTTGCATAGGGAGGGCCATCGTGCAGTGTGTAGGAAGGCTTGCCCTTGTTCTTTTCGGAAAGCTGATAATAGATGCGATCCTGCTCCCACTTTGCGAGCATATCAGGCTCTCTCTTGGGGAGGTTGCCCCTCATGGGGAATTCGGTCTGCGGAAGATTAAGTGTGCTGTTAAAATCCTCTGACATGGTGTTATCTCCTTAAAGATTATTTTATTTATATGTAATTATTTGTTCTTACCAAACTGAAGATCGCCGCGGCGCTTCTTTTCGGTGCCTGAACTGAAGAAAGGCAGATCAAACTCGCCTGTCTGCGCAGCGTCATTCTCGATAGGAACGCTCTTGAAGGGTTCCTCGGCTGCGGGAGCCGCCTCAGGCTTCTTCTCCTCCTGAGTCTTTTCTGCAGGGGGCTGTGCGATCTTTATATCTTCGTCCTCCGCAGCTGCCTCTGCAGGCTTTGCTTCGGGCTTCTGTACAGGCTTCTGCTGTGCTGCCTTTGCTGCTTCAGCCGCCTTCTTCTGCTTTTCTGCTGCGGCTGCCTTTGCACGTTCAGCCTCACGCTTTTCCACTTCGGCTGCGGTGTTCTTCACGAACTCGTTCTCGCACGCCTCAGGTAACTTATTGATAAGCTCGATCTGAGCCTGATAAGCGGTAATAATACGGTTGCGGTACTCGTCTGCTTCCTTGCGGGTCTTCTGGAGAACAGTCTGCTGTATCTCTGTCTGACGCTGCATGAGAGCATTGATCTCGTCAGCCTTCGTGCGCGCGTCCTTAACGAGCTTGTCCGCACGCTCGTTGGACTCCTTTGTCATGCGCTTTGCATAATCATCGGCGTCCTTTATCATCTTTTCGGATTTCTCCTTGGCATCGGCAAGCTGCTTTGCAACTGCCTCATCGGTCTCCTTCTTCAGCTTGTCGGCTGCAGCCTTGGATTCGCTGATGATCTGATTACCCTGCTTCTGAGCCATGAGCAGCGCGTCTTTCAGAGCGTCCTCATCGTCGCGGTATTCACGGATCTTGTCCGCAAGCACCTCGAGCTTACGCTCCAGTTCGTTCTTCTCTTTCTGAAGCTGAGCAAACTCACTGGAAAGCTCTCTCAGAAATTCATCAACGTCCTCCGTCTTGTAGCCGTTGAAAGTCGCCTTTTCAAACCGCCTAGCCAATATGTCCTTTGCATTCATGGGTATTTCTTCCTTCCTAAATGTGCGAAATCTTGTGGCGGTCTGTCCCTGAGGAAACCGACCGACTCTGCCACCTGAGTGTCAGATATATTTTTCGATAACTATGCGGATCCTGCCCTTGCGGGTCTCTCCGCTGATCTCGGACAGGCGATACCTGCCGTGACCGCGCACCGAGATGACGGTATTCTCCTTTACCTCGGCACTTACATTTAAACATGGAGAAAAGTCCGCATTTACCATGCCCGATTTTACGAGCGATGCGGATCTCTCTCTTGATGTATTCACCGCAGCACTGACTATGCAGTCAAGCCGCAGAGAAGATACAGTAGTCTCTATGCGCTGCGTCTGCTGTGACGGAAGAGATCTTGTTATTCCTCTTTCGCAGCGAACGCCTACCTTTCCTATCTTATCAAGAGCGCAGACAAGCTCTGCGGCAGTCTCATGAACGAACACCACCGAATAGCCCTCCGCAGTAAGGATATCCCCCACCAGCTCACGCTTTATCTCAAGCGAAAGCATGGCACCGAGAAAATCCCTGTGTGAAAGCACATCACGCTCTCTGTAAGTAAAAGTCAGCGGGACGATAGGAAATATATCGGACGGCTGAAGCTCAGAGGCATAGGTATCCTCTATAAAGCCGCAGATAACTCTTGCGGCACCCTCATAACCGCCGAAAAAGCAGGGACGTCCCTTCACCGAATTATCCGCAACAACAGCCTCACGCTCATTCAGGAACTGCGAAAACTTAGGCACTCCTGACTTTACGCTCAGCCGCTGAAGATCGGCAATGTGGGCGGAGAGATAGCGCTCCTCCTCATTCAAAAGCGAAAATGCCACTTATCAGTCGAACTGCTCGTACTCTACCAGATCACCCTGAAGGCTTACGTTTCTGGGAGTTACAGTATATGTGCAGCTTGCGATCTTTTCCATCTTGCCATCAATAACAGCGATAACGCCTGTCATGAAGTCAACGATTCTCATTCTTGCCTCAGCGGTAACATTGTCGAGGTTCAGGATAACGATAGCGTTCTCCTTCAGGAATCTTACTGCTTCCTTCATGATCTCATCATAGTTCTTGGGCTTCAGAACGACCAGTGTGGTGCCGCCGATGGATGCGCCGTGCATGCTGATGACCTTTTCGCTTCTGGGAGAAGTGAACTTGGGAGCAGCGGGCATATCAGCCTCAGCCTCTGTTACAGCGGAAGAAGAAGTGTCTACATACTCCTCATAATCCTCTGCGTACTCGTCGTCTGCCTGACGGAATCTTGCAAGTAAATCTGTGAATGCCATGATATTTTCCTCCAATTTTTATGTTTTTTGAACCTGTCTTTAAAGCAGCTTCATCCGTATTACGAACGGCATCGCATAGCGCTACGCCCTTCGGTCATCCGAATGCACTTTCTACAAATCCAGATTCTTATATTCTCTATACCCGAACAGACCTGAGCCTATACGGATAATTGTGGACCCGTACCTGATGGCTGCCGCATAATCCCCCGACATGCCCATCGAAAGTGTGTCGAATAAAAAGTTGGTGCTGTTTATATTTTGCACCCCGTTGTCCCTGATGTCAAGGAATATCCGCTGCATCTGAGCAAATATCTCCTCCGAGCATCCGGGCGGCGGTATGGTCATCAGACCTCTCAGCCTGATATTCGGGAGCGCAAGAACCTCTGAACAGAAATCCCGCACGCTCTGCGCCGAAATACCGCCCTTAGTCTCTTCATCTCCTATATTGACCTCTACCAGTATATCCATGACCAGACCGTGCTGCCCTGCCCTGCGGCTTATCTCCTGTGCAAGACGCAGGCTATCCACGGAATGGATCATTGTGACCTTATCTATAATGTACTTGACCTTATTGGTCTGCAGACCGCCGATGAAATGCACCTCGGCTTCAGAATAGCTGTCACGCTTGTCCAGAAACTCCTGAACACGATTCTCACCTAAAAGCGTTGCTCCCAGTGAGACGGCATAATTGATACGATCGGGAGAAACGGTCTTTGTGACCGCCATCAGCCTGACTTCATCTGTTCTGCCTGCGTCAGCCATTGCCTGCTTTATATCTGCGCAGATCCTTTCATAGCTTTTGCGGATATCCTCAAAGCCTGTCTGCGTGTTACTCAATAACTCTTCCATCGTGCAGATCCTTGCCCTCTGTTACTATCTCGTCATAGAGCTTCAGATACTCGTCGCCCTCCTCCTGAGAGCAGATGATGTAATCCTGACCCCAGTAGATAACGTTGATCTTCTTGAATACCAGGCTGCTGCCGCGAACGATGTACACGCCGCGTTCCTCCGCCTCATTATAACGGATAGCCTCTCGTGAAACTCTCAGACCGCCGTAGCTGTTTACCACGAGCTTGAAATTCTCAACACGTCCGCCTACTACGGCAGAAGTCAGTCTGTCGCACTCAAACACATAAACGGCGGTGCCGTCGCCTGCACCTGTATCGTGGATAGAAACGATCTTTGCTTCAAGCTCGGCATTCTCCGAGCCGACACGCAGAGTGACCGTACTGCCCTCATACATACCAAACAGCATATCGCTGTCCAGCACTGCTGCGACACGCCAGCGGTAATCCGCAATGAGCTTGCCCACTGCTGTGCCCGAAGCCGAGATATCGGGATTTTTGATTATGTTGTTTATTTCAGAGGCAGTTATAGTCTCGCTGTCGTTGAAAGCCAGCTTATCCTCATAGCCATCAACACTGCCAACAAAATAACCTGTACCGCCCGCATATATGCTCTGCACATCGCCTGTGATCTGCGAATTGAGCTGCTGACGCTCCGCTCTCAATTGAGATATCTTATCGGAATAGCCAACGCTCTCGCCCTTTGCGATCTCACGCTTGCACAGCGCCTCAAGCATCTGATTCTCATAATCGTCTGCGGCGTCAAAATCACCGCTGATGATACAATCCACCAAAGAAGAATGAACCAGATTTATCTGACTTGTGATGGTCTCCAGCTGAGAGTTGTCTGTACCCACAAGTTTTTCAGCCTCGGTAAGAACAGCGATCTGCTCATCCAGCGCCTCTATCTGACGGCGAAGCTCTATGTCGCTCTCGTTGCGGTAGCGATAAGCCACCACGGAGCTCTGACCGACCTTTGAGCTATCCTCATGCACATAGCTCAATACGCCCGAACCCATACTGTGGACAACTGCCTCATCCCTGAGATATACGCCCTCAAACGGGATATCCTCCGTCATATCGTAGACATAAGCAGTCTCGGTGCGCAGCGGCTCTCCCGCCGAAAAGAACACCTGACCCACGAAGAACACGATCACGAATACCGACAGCACCACGATAATGGCTGTAGTCCAGCGGGATTCCATTATTCTTCTTCAGACTTGTCGTAAGCGTCCAGAATGGAAATGGGCTTCATGGGAGTAACGGTGGAGATAGCGTGCTTATAAATAAGGTTCTGCTTTCCATCTGTATCCAGAATAACTGTGTAGTTATCGAAACCCTTTACGATTCCCTTGAACTGGAAACCGTTTGTTATATAGATCGTAACAGGGATCCTGTCCTTTCTCGCCTGATTAAGGAACACGTCCTGTAAGTTAATATCTTTTGCCATATTTAACCACCTTTTCTAGTCTTTGTAATCAAATACGCTGGTTCCCCAACTATATAGAAACAGTATAACATACTTTTTCAAAAAATGCTATATCATTTTGAGAATTTTTTAAAAATTTCTTGAAATATTATGGAAATTGCTGTATTTTAATAGCCTCTATAGGTCGTTTCGACTACAGCTGTCTATTATTGTGCAGGCTTTTTCCACCACCTGCGGCAGCTTATCCGTGTCAGAAACAGTTATTTTGTGTATTCTAGGGTCACGTCTGAACCAGGTCATCTGCCTTTTTGCATACTGACGGGTACGGAGTTTCAGCTCCTCAACGCAATCCTCCAGTGATCTCTCGCCTCGGAAATAGGGATACAGCTCCTTGCAGCCTATAGCCTGCGCCGCAGTGGGTCTATCAGGCTGCGAAAAGCACTGCCTTGCCTCATCGAGAAGTCCGTTTTCCAGCATTTTATCCACACGGAGATTTATGCGCTCGTGCAGCTTTTCACGGTTCTCATACTCCAAAGTCAGCATGATGAACTCATAGGGTGACGGTACGCCACGGCTCATGCGCTTTGCCTCGCTGATAGTATGACCCGTGATGTGATGTACCTCCAGCGCACGTATGACACGTCCGAGATTATTCTCATGCAGCGTTTCGGCGGTCTCGGGGTCTATCTCACGCAGCCTTTCCAGCAGCACTGCGCCGCCCTGTTCCTCTGCGAGCTTACGCATTTCCTCACGGAAAGCGGGATCGCTGCCCGAATCGTCAAACTGCAGATTATCCACAAAGGAGGAGATATAAAGTCCCGTGCCGCCGCATATAACGGGCGTTTTTCCGCGGGCAAGGATATCCTTTACGCACTCGTCGCAGAGCTTTACATAATCGGCGACAGAAAACGCCTCTGAGGGGTCGAGAAAGCCGAGAAGATGGTGCGTAATGCCCTGCTGCTCCTCGGGAGTCGCCTTAGCGGAGGCTACGTCCATATCTGTGTATATCTGCATGGAATCGGCGGAGATGACCTCGCCGTCGTACAGCTTTGCAAGCTCCACTGCAAGAGCGGTCTTGCCCGAGGCTGTCGGTCCGCAGACTACTATTATTTTGTTCATGAGGTCACCTCTCTTTGGCGAATTAGAATTTACCAGTTAAATTCATCAATTTCCGTTTTGATCTCTTGTGAAACGGAGCTATCTTCTTTAAGTTCCATGATCAATTCTTTAAACTTCTCACGTATTGGATTATTAATATCGTTATAACAACGATGTACCATCCAAATATTATGTGCGGTTGGATTCTTTTTTACAGAAGCGATAAGTAATTCTTCGTATCCTTTTTTATAAAAGCTCTCCACAAAACGAACCAGTTCTCCCGGCATACCGAAATCTACGGTTGGGTTTGTTCCGATGATTTCTAAAATAGGCTCAACTAGCTCAAAAGGATCAGAAAGCTGCATCATAGCTTGTCCTACTTCATCCTCGATATAGTAGCTTTCATACGGCTTCGCGGCATCTTTCAGCGCTGCAATGATTTGTTCCTTGGTCATATATGTGTCCTCCATCAGATTCCGATCGCTCACACAATCCTGCTGAAATATTTCTCGATCTGCCTTTTGGTTATCTGTGTACATACAGGACGTCCGTGGGGGCAGAAACGGATATCCTTGTTGCTCACCACTTCATCCGCAATGACCTGCAGCTCCCTGATATCGTTGATATCGTTCGCCTTGATGGACATCTTGCAGGCGGCGGTGTGGAGCATATCATCAAACAACTCGCCCTTGATGTTATCGTTGCCCTTTGCCGCTACCTTTGCAATGCTCTCCACGATATCCGCGGGATCCTCCCTGTCAAGCAGCTGCGGCAGAGCCATCACGTTCACCTTGCCGCTGTCGCAGAAATCAAGGATTATCCCCACATCCGCCAGCTTTTCGGAAAACTCGCTCAGAGCGTCGTATTCCGCAGGGCTGAGCCACACCTCGGCAGGCTCGATAAGGAACTGCGCACTGCTGCTGAAGCCTTTTTTCAGTTTCTCAAAGTTTATGCGCTCGTGCGCTGCGTGCTTGTCAATTAGCAGCATACTATCCTCGCCCTCGCACACAATGTAGGTGCGGAAAAGCTCGCCCACCACACGAATGCGCTCGGGAACATACTCAGGCTCCGCGGGCTTAACAGGCTCGGGAGGCTGCTCCTTTTTGATGAACGACTTGTCCGAAAGGAACGCAAATCCGGGCAGCTCGGCAAGCGGCGTCTCTTTCTTTTCGGGAGCTACTTTTGTTTGCGGCAGATCCGCCTCGGGAATCACCTGCTGCACTGCATGAACAGGCTCGCTCTTCATCTCAAACGGCTGCTCCTGACGCAGCACGAACTTCGTTGGCTGAACAGGCGTCTTAGGGTAAACTATATCGGATTTAGGTTTGGGCATAGGCGTAGTCTTAGGCTCGTCATACACCACTGTCACCTTTTTCTGAGGAACTTCCGCCACGCTTGACTTCGGCTGCTCCGCAACAGGCTGAATCGGTTTTGCAACGCTTACCGGCTCCTGTTTCTGCACGGGAGGCAGCTTTATCTCACGGCTCTCATCAAAGCCCATGAGGGCGTTCTTTACAGCGAAATACACCGCATCGAACACGGTCTTTTCCTCGGTGAAACGCACCTCCGTCTTTGTGGGGTGGATGTTCGCATCCACCTTGGCGGGATCGGTATTCACGCACAGCACGCAGGCAGGGAATTTGCCCACCATGATGGTGTTGCGGAATGCTTCCTCCAGTGCCGCACAGCACAGGGGACTTCTCACACTTCTGCCGTTCACAAAGAAATGCTGCATGGTGCGATTCGCACGGGTGAACAGCGGTGACGAAACATAGCCTGTCACCGAAGTATCACGGTAGATATTCTCCACGGGAATAAGTCCTGCCGCAAACTGCTTTCCGAAAACCGCATACACGGCGCTGTAATACTCGCCGTTGCCCGGAGTGAGCATGGTCTGCCTGCCGTCACGGATGAAGCGGAAGGATATATCGGGATGGGACAGCGCAAGCTTTTCCACAACGGATGAGCAGTAGTTGCCCTCCGTCACATCTTTTTTGAGGAATTTAAGCCTTGCGGGGGTATTGAAGAACAGATCACGGATGATTATGGTGGTGCCGTCTGCGCAGCCTGTGCGGTCGTACTCCACGCTCTCGCCGCCCTCAATGCGGTACACCGAGCCGAGCTGCTCCTCCGCCTGCTTAGAGATACACTCTACCCTGCCAACAGCACACACCGAGGCAAGCGCCTCACCACGGAATCCGAGGGTATTGATACTCTCCAGATCATCGGCGGTGTACACCTTACTCGTAGCATGGCGCAGGAAAGCAGACGGCATATCCTCATAGGCTATTCCGCAGCCGTCATCCGTCACACGGATATAGGATATTCCGCCGCGCTTTATCTCCACCGTGATGGTGGTTGCGCCTGCGTCGATGGAGTTCTCGCAAAGCTCCTTTATGACAGAGCTGGGGCGCTCGATGACCTCGCCCGCCGCTATCAGCTCATATACGCTCTTATCAAGTAGATTGATCTTTGGCATTGTTTCTCCGTTCTTTTATATATCACTTATGACATAACAGCCCCTGTATTGCTGCAGCATAAAAACACCGTAATGGCTATCATAGAATACAGGCATTCTTTCACCGTTCTTCATCACAAGCTCGCACTCAACAGGATTCCATTTCAGTATACCGTCCACATCATAGCTGCAATTATTATCTATATCGATACGATAAAGCTCTCCGCTTTGCACAGTGACCTCGATATAGTCCATCGACTTTATCTCGTTCTGCGGCACGACAAATATCTTCACCACAAACAAGCCTACCAATACAAGCATCAGAATTATCAGCATCGTCACATTGCGGATGGTGCGCTTTCTTGTTCTCTCTCGTCTGCGCTCCTGATAGACTTTTCCCTGCTCGTCCATTACAGCGTCTCCTTTAAGTCTCGCACGAACAGCAATGCATCCATCGGGGACATGGAATTGATATCCGCCGCACGGAGCCTTGCAATTGCATTCTGCTCGTTTATCGCAGAGAAGCTGAACTGGTTCTCCGCTGTGCTTTCGAGAGTTTCGGCGAGCTTCGTCTTTCCCAGCACCTCGAGACCTTTAAGCTCCTCCTTGGCACGGCTTATCACCGCCTGAGGAAGTCCCGCGAGCTTTGCTACCTCGATACCGTAGCTGTCGTCGGTGCCGCCCTCCACTATCTTGTGCAGGAACTTGATGTCATCGCCGCGCTTGGATACAGCAACACTGAAATTGCGTATACCCTCGTATTCCTTTTCCATGGCGATAAGCTCGTGATAGTGAGTTGCAAACAGAGTCTTGCAGCCGATCTTCGAGCCGCTGATATATTCCGCCACCGCTTTTGCGATGGATATTCCGTCAAAGGTGGATGTGCCTCGTCCTATCTCGTCAAGGATAACAAGGCTGTTTTTTGTGGCGTTTTTGAGGATATCTGCCACCTCGTTCATCTCCACCATGAAGGTGGACTGTCCCGATGTGAGGTCGTCTGACGCTCCCACACGGGTGAATATCTTATCCACCACGCCTATCTTCGCATATCTCGCAGGCACGAAGCAGCCTATCTGTGCCATAAGCACGATGATGGCGGTCTGACGCATGAATGTGGATTTACCCGACATATTCGGGCCTGTGATGATGATAAGGCGGCTGTCATTCAGGTCAAGATAGGTATCGTTAGGTGTGAACGGTCTGTCCGTCAGCATCTTCTCGATAACAGGATGTCTGCCGCCCTTGATGTCGATAACGCTGTCGAGAGTCATTTCAGGCTTTACATAGCTGTTTTCGATGGAAACTTTTGCAAAGCTGCACAGCGCGTCCGTCTCGGATATCGCCGCCGCAGTGTTCTGGATGATCTCCAGTTTCGTGCCGATATAATCCCTCACCTCATTGAACACAGCCTGTTCAAGCGCCTGTATCTTCTCGTTTGCCCCGAGTATCTCACCCTCGATCTTTTTAAGCTCCTCGGTGATATATCTCTCGCCGCCTGTCAGGGTCTGCTTTCTTATGTAGTGAGCAGGAACCATATCCATAAAGCTCTTTGAGACCTCGATATAGTAGCCGAAAACACGGTTATATCCGACTTTAAGAGTCTTTATGCCCGTGGCATCCTTTTCACGCTCCTCTATCTCCCTGAGGATGCTATTGCCGCCTGCTGCGATATCACGCAGACGGTCGATCTCCTCGTTGA
>JAZKZL010000008.1:0-5950 GCA_045612645.1 Oscillospiraceae bacterium | reverse complement strand
GAGCCTCTTCCCACGGAACTTCAAGAACTGCGATAGTAGCGTCAGCGTTCTGAGCCTTGTGGAAGTCCAGCATCTTGGAGTAGTCCATCTTATAAATATGGTCACCCGAAAGGATAACTACATACTCGGGGTTGTATCTGTCTACGAAACCGATGTTCTGATAGATAGCGTTAGCTGTACCGGAGTACCATGCCTTGCCCGACGCTGTCTCATAAGGGGGCAGTACATGTACGCCGCCGTGTGCGCGGTCGAGACCCCAGGGCTGACCGTTGCCTATGTACTCATTAAGCACCAGAGGCTGATACTGAGTAAGTACACCTACTGTGTCGATACCTGAGTTAACGCAGTTGGAAAGCGGGAAGTCGATAATCCTGTATTTGCCGCCGTAAGGTACAGCAGGCTTTGCCATGTCCTGAGTCAGTGCATAGAGACGGCTGCCCTGACCACCGGCAAGCAGCATGGCTACGCACTCTTTTTTGATGTGATTCATATATTTCCTCCTGTCCCGACATTTCTGTCGTGATATTAGCTTGTTTTATTAGGGGGATATCCCCGATATTTTACTTGCTTGTTTTTGCTTTCTTTGCAGCTGCCTGTACTGGCTTTTCTTCGGCAGCCTTTGCTTGTGCTTCAGCCTTTTCAGCTGCTGCCTCAGCGGGAGTCTTGCGCTTGTTCTTCATCTTGAAATACATTACCGACATAGGCGGCAGGTCAAGAGTGATGCGGTAAGCTTCTCCGTGGAGAGGATCTTCCTTGGCTGTGAGAGTGCCGTTTGTGATACCCGAGCCACCGTATTTCTCGTTATCCGAGTTGAAGATCTCCTCATAGTCAGCATAATACGGAACACCGATATCATATACCTCGTGGCGAACAGGCTGGAAATTGCATACGCAGATTATCTCATCCTTGTTCTTGGCGATACGTCTGAAAGCGATAACGCTGTTTGCGTTATCCTCGCTGGAGATCCAGTGGAAGCCTTCCCAGCTGGTATCGCATTCCCACAGTGCGGGAACGTCCTTATACAGCTTGTTCAGATCCTTCACATACTGGTGCAGCTTGTAGTGAGGCTCAAACTCCAGAACCTCCCAGTCAAGTCCTGTCTGGAAGTTCCACTCCTTATACTGAGCGAATTCCTGTCCCATGAACATCAGCTTCTTACCGGGGTGAGCTGTCATGTAGCCGAGGAATGTGCGCATGGAATTGAAACGGAATTCTCTGGGACCGCCCATTTTATCGAGCATCGAACACTTTCCGTATACTACCTCGTCGTGGGAGATAGGCAGGATAAAGTTTTCAGAGAATGCATAATAGAACGAGAATGTCACCAGATTGTGATTATAGGGTCTGGAGAGAGGATCCATGGACATATATCGAAGCATATCGTTCATCCAGCCCATGTTCCACTTGAAGTTGAAACCGAGACCGCCGATATCCGCAGGCTTTGTAACCATCGGCCAAGCAGTGGACTCCTCTGCGATCATCATTATGTAGGGATGCTCTCTGAAGAGTGCTGCATTCAGCTTTTGCAGGAATGCAACAGCTTCCAGGTTTTCGTGGCCGCCGTATGCGTTGGGACGCCACTCGCCGCCCTGTCTGTCATAATCGAGGTACAGCATGGATGCAACTGCGTCCACCCTGAGACCATCGATATGGTATTTTTCGATCCAGTAATTTGCGTTGGATACGAGGAAAGACTGAATTTCAGGCTTGCCCCAGTCGAAGATGTGTGTTCCCCAGTTCTTGTGCTCACGCTTCAGGGGATCGTCATATTCGTAGCAGCTGGTGCCGTCGAACTCGTACAGACCTGCAGCGTCCTTAGGGAAATGAGCGGGCACCCAGTCCACAATAACGCCGATGCCGGCCTTGTGGCACTTATCCACAAAACTCATAAAGTCATGCGGAGTACCAAAACGGGATGTGGGCGCGAAATAGCCGATCTGCTGATAGCCCCAGGAACCGTCATACGGGAACTCTGCTATGGGCATAAGTTCGACATGGGAATAGCCCATCTCCTGTACATAGGGGATAAGCTCGTCGGCAAGACGCTTGTAGTCGTAGTAGCACTCGCCGTCCTTCTTCCATGAGCCGATATTTACTTCGTAGATGTTTGCAGCGCTGTCATAGATATTCTTCTTTGCAAGCGCCTCCATGTACTTGCCGTCTGACCACTTGAAGCCGTCCAGATCATAGAACTTGCTCGCCGTATTTGGGCGAAGCTCCATGTGGTATCCATAAGGATCGGCCTTCAGCTTGATGAGTCCATCAGGACTTTCAATGCTGAATTTATAGTTGTCGTACTGCTTTATTCCTTCAATGAAAAGCTCCCAGATACCGCCATCGCTTATCTTTGCCATATAGTTGCGGTTTCTGTCCCAGTGATTGAAATCGCCAACTATGCTGACAGACTTTGCGTGGGGAGCCCATACTCTGAATACTGCACCGTCTTTTCCGTCTTTTTTCATTTTATGGGAGCCGAAGAACTCGTATGCATGGGAGTTCTCGCCCTGATGGAAAAGATGGAGCGGAACACTGTACTCTTCAGGCACAATGATCGCCATTAACATACCTCCTAGAAAAAAGTAAAAATACATCTCTCTTGCGCAAAATAACTGCTGCTATATCTGCAAGAAAGTATAATTTCTCATAATTATTGTACCATATCACAAGTTTTATTTCAATAGTTTTGTTGATTTTTCATGTTTATTGCTATTTTTTTATTAGGGGATTTGTTATATTTGACCAATCTTTTTCAACCCTTTATCGCTTTCTTGGCAATGTTCGATCTATTTCGTTTTTTAGATAAATACATCCCGCCGTTATAGGCGGGACAAAATTTATTTATATATTATTTTATCGGCATTGAGCTTGTCGTTATATCCCATATAGTAACCCAAATGCGTAGCCGCAGGGATAAGCGCATAATATACCAGCATCAGCACCGGGAATAACACAGACATATTATCGATACGGCTGAGCGATGTGTGCCAGGCATCGATATTTGCCTCTGCGGTGGGAATAAAGGTGTTCACGAACGGGTATGCACTGCTGCTGATGAATGAATATGTCATCAGTGTATCCTCTTCGGGGAAAAACAGCTTGTTAAGCAGCAGAACGATGGTAGGCGCTGCCGCAGCAAGATACATCAGCAAACCGATGAATATCCAGCGGTATTTCAGTGGAGATTCCACCCTGCCGTGCTTTACAAGACTTCTTTCGGCACAGCCATCTAGCCATGCAACAGTGAACATCAGCATATAGAATACTGCGCTGCAGCAGAGTATGGAAAGTATGTTGGTAAACAGATTCAAGCCGAAATGGGCAAGTGCCATTGTCATTATCAGGCACATGATATTGCCGAGAATTATAAATCCTATGCCTTTCAGCAGCAGGAAATAAAATGGTTTTCTTTTCATTTGTACTCCTTGTAAAAAAGCAAATAATCTTTTATTATCGGGCAATACTATCGTAGAAGAACAAACCCGAAAGAGAGGATAAATATTATGAATGATTTTAAAAACCGCCAAAGCTCAGAGATACTGAAAAGCGTTTACAAGAACGCTGATATGGCATACGAAGCCAGCGGAGACGTTCTGAAATATTGCGTGAATTCCAAGTTGCGTGGAGAGATCTCCGCGGAGCGTGAGCGCTATCGCAGTGTTGCGTCCCAGGCGAGGGCAGAGCTTGTGCGCCGTGGCAGCGTACCGAAATCCTATCCTGCCTATACAAGGCTTATGACTAAGATGGGCATAGGCATGAAGGCTATGCAGGATCCCAGTGCACAGAGCATGGCAGAGCTTATGGTAAGAGGTACGACCATGGGCATTATCGATATGACTCATGCGCTTAACAGTTCGTCCAAGGCGGAGGAGCGTATCCGCACTGATGCAGCTGCGTTGCTCAAAAGGGAGCAGCAGTTCTGCGATAATCTGAAAAAGTACCTGTGAGAAAACGCTTTGCATATACCGACAGCACTGCTTGCGATGTGTCGATACGAGCGGGCGTGGAGGCAGACGGGGAGCTCTTATTGCTTGCGCCTATAACCACTACATCTGCATCTGAGCTTTTGACTGAAACAGGAGATTAATCTTCAAACGGGGGATTGACAACGTTGCCCGTGGCGATGTTGTGGAATACTTCTAATGCGCGCTCGCGCTGCAGCTTTGCGTCCTCGTCATTTCCTGTCATATCCTTGTATTCTCCGCGGACGTAAATGCCCACCATATCAGGGCAGCTTTCCCAGCGCGCAAACTCATTAAATTCTGTGGTGTTAAGCTGCAGACCGACATTTTCATAGAGTGCGGCATCGGGATATTTTTCAGAAAAATCCACGAAGAACTGTATATCTTCATCGTTTGCCATTTCAGCTATCCTTGCAACGATACCTTCATCGGCAAGAAACAGCTGGCTGTCACCTGTTATAACTTCTGCCGAGAATTTGTAGCTATCAGAATCGGTGTACTGATTTGCGCCGTTTTCAGTGGATAGATTTATGAAATTGATACCCACATGAACGTATCCATTACCGTCGAAATCGGGGCAATAGCGCTCGATAGCTTCCTCTATATCGAACTGCTTGACATAGATGCCGCTTGCGTTTGTGGTGGATACTGCGATGATATAAAGATCTTCCTTTTCCTGCGTAATGGTGTCATATGCCATGTAGCCTATTACCAGCGCAGCTATAACGCCAACGATAACATACCATTTGTTGTGGTAAAAGAAATTCTCGACTTTTTTCCAGCCGTGCAGTTCGGGGATCTCCTGAGGCTTGTCCACCTCAATGATATCACTGTCCTCCACAATGCCCTGCTTAAGTTTCAGCAGCTCTCGTTTCTCTCGCAGCAGGCGCTCCTGCTCGCTTTCTTTATTGTTTGCCATATTTGTCCTCCATGGGGCGGCGGTGCATTGATCGCACCGTAAAATTTTCATTTGTAATTATCAAGCCGCCGCAGTATGCGACGGCTTTGATTATTCTGACGAAGCCGCTAATCGGCAGTATAGTCTATCAGCTGATAGGCTTCATTGTGGGGAACAGCAGAACATCACGGATGCTTGCAGAATCTGTCAGCAGCATAACAAGTCTGTCGAAGCCGAAGCCCAGACCGCCTGTCGGGGGCAGACCATATTCCAGAGCAGTGATGAAATCCTCATCCACTTGAGCATCGTTGCCGCCCTGCGCACGCTTAGCAGCAACCTGCTTTACGAAACGCTCACGCTGATCGATAGGATCGTTCAGCTCAGAGAATGCATTACCGAACTCGGTACCGTTGATGAAGTACTCGAAACGCTCGGTGAATGCAGGGAACTCGGGCTTTCTCTTTGCGAGAGGAGAGTTCTCTACGGGATAATCATAGATGATGGTAGGCTGAATGAGCTTGTCCTCAACGAACTCCTCGAAGAACAGATTGAGAATATCGCCCTTCTTGTGACGAGCCTCATACTCAACGCCGTGCTCTTTTGCAACAGCCTGAGCCTCCTCAAGAGTTGTAATCTCATTGAAGTCAACACCGGAATACTTCTTAACTGCATCAAGCATAGTAATTCTTTCGAAAGGCTTACCTAAATCCATTTCAACGCCGTTGTAGGAAATTTTTGTTGTACCTAAAACTTCCTGCGCCACGTGACGGAAAAGATTTTCTGTTAAATCCATCATTCCGTGGTAGTCTGTAAATGCCTGATAAAGCTCCATAAGAGTAAACTCGGGATTATGACGTGTGTCAAGTCCTTCGTTTCTGAAAACTCGTCCTATTTCATAAACTCTTTCAAGGCCGCCAACGATTAATCTCTTTAAGTAAAGCTCAAGCGAAATACGAAGCTTGAAATCTTCATCAAGAGCATTGAAATGTGTTTCGAAGGGACGAGCCGCAGCACCGCCTGCATTTGCAACAAGCATGGGAGTTTCAACTTCGATAAAGCCCTGACCGTCAAGGAAACGACGGATTGTGCTTAT
>JAZKZL010000007.1:0-10819 GCA_045612645.1 Oscillospiraceae bacterium | reverse complement strand
TTAAGACTACGATAGATATGCTGCAAGAAGTTATGCTGTTTGTTGCTTGTGGGGAATGTAAAGTCATCACGGGTAGCACGCTCGCCGCCCTTCTTTGTACCGAAAGGCGGATTCGTTAACACCACATCATAGCCCTTCATCTGCTTTCCAAAATTGGACAGAGAATCGCCAAGATAGATCGGGCCGTTGATATCATGAAGCATTGCATTCATCAACGCAAGACGGTGAGTATCGTGAACAAGCTCACAGCCCGAGAATGCTTCCTTACGCTGAAATTCCTGCTCGTCAACAGTAAGATCAAACAGATCATCGGTGTTAGCCTTTACATACTGATCTGCTGCGATCATAAATCCAAAAGTACCACAGGCTGGGTCGTTGCAACGCTCACCCGGCTGAGGTGCAACAAGCTGAGTCATAATATTGATAAGCACACGAGGAGTAAAATACTGTCCTGCTCCCGATTTCTTTTCGGTAGCGTTCTTTTCCAGCAAGCCTTCATAAAGGTTGCCCAAGCCCTCTTCCTTAGCATTGTACCAGTCAAACTGGTCGATCGTTGTGATTATCTTTTCAAGGTTTTTAGGTTCATCAATGTTGGTCTGAGCACCCTGATAGATCTCACGAACACGACCTGTGCAATTCTCTCCGAGATGATCTAAAAGCTCCTTGTAAAAACGCTTCAGCTCAATTCCCTGGCGTTTTATAAGCTCATCCCAGCGATACTTCTCTGGAATAGGCCCCTCTGCATTTGTTTCCTTACACATCTTGAGGAAAAGAATATATGTAAGCTCCGTAACATACTGCTGATACGTGATACCATCATCACGCAGTACATTACAAAGATTCCACAGTTTTGATACGATCTCCTGATTATTCATGCGATACTGCCTCCGTCATCGTAAAGGTATTCATTAAGCTCGGTAATGATCTCCATCAGCTTTCCGTCAAAACGGCGGTCGATATTCGCAAAGCCACCATTGTTCTTGAACGCACCTATCTCAAAGATCGAAGCGTCAAGCACAGACTCTTCTATCATTACTTTTTCAATTCGTTTCAGCCAGCCAAGCTTGTTCTGATCGAAATTATGCTTCTTTCTGAGCTTGTCCACTGCCTGCTTGACACGCTGCTCACGGCTCAACAGCTCCGAACCAATCGCCTGCTGCCTGATAAATGCAATTATATCCGCAGCTATATCCTGATTGGTCATTTCATTCCAAGCAGTATTGAGCATCTGCTCGTTGAAATTGTTGCGGTCAAGTTCAAGTTTAAGACCTTTCAGGTCCTCTCTTGTAAGCTCCGCAGGGCGAGTGCAGACAGTTTTCAGTGCCGCAATAGTATTCATATTCTCACTGATGAACTTCTTAAAGCTCTCAATATAATCCTCGGGCTTAGAGCCGCTGCCATAGCCTCTTTCACGACGCAGGAACTCATCCTGATGTTCATCCACCACAACAGGTCTTTTGCGATGTGTCTTATCCTTATCAAGAACATCAAACGCAGCCTTGTATGATAGAATCTCCTTTGACGCAGCGTCTGCACCGATCTCCTTGATATGTCTTGCATAATCGGGCAGGCTCTTGCTTCCGGTGATATGCAGGAATTGTTCAAGTGCCTTATCCGTAATATTTCTGGACTTGCGTTGCAGTTTTGCCGCAATCAAATCGAGCTGATAGGATTTCTGCTGATCATTGAGTTCCAGTTCCAGACCATTTAACAGATCTTCAAATGATGTTTTGGGATTTACCACAACAGGCTTCATCTTGCTATAATCCTGTAAGGATTCATAAACGCCCACAGGATCAAATATCTCAAAATGCGTCTTATTGATCGCAGGACACAAACGAGTAGCTCGTCCGAGCATCTGTTCAAACAGAATACGGGATTTTATCCTGCGCATGAAAACAAGCGTAGTAATTTCGGGCACATCGATGCCCGTTGTAAGCAGATCAACTGTTACAACCACCTTGGGATTTGCTTCATTTTTGAAACGCTTGATAGCCTCAGATATCTTCTTTTTATTGCCGCCTGCAATACTTCCTGTGATCTTCATAACAGCGTCATTATCAACACCGCCGTGTGAATAAATATCTTTCAGTATCTTCACGATCATATCTGCATGATCGTCATTTACTGCATAGATCAGCGTCTTGCCTTCGCCGTCAGGATCAAAATCCCAGGCGATCTCATTGAATACAGTTTCATTAAAGCTCTCGGTAATAACCTGACGATTGAATGTTTCCACATCGAAATTAATATCATCTTCAAGCTCGTCACTATTGAGTATCTCATTGGTCACAGGGTCATAAATAGGCAGAGTTTCGCCCTTGTTGTACTGAATACCCTCTACACGGAATTTTGTGTATATGCTCTGCGGAGCATCATGATCCACAAGATAACCGTCAATAACCGCTTCACGATAAGAGTAATCAAATACGGGATTACCGAATATTTCGGTTGTATGCAGAGCAGGAGTTGCGGTAAGTGCGATCTTTACAGCATCGAAATACTCGATAACTGCTCGATATTTACTGATGTAATCTTCCTGATTGCGATAATCAAGCTCAGTATCACTAAGCTCTTTATCAAGGATATATCCTCTGTGCGCTTCGTCTACAATTATCAGATCATAGTCTGTAACGGAAGGCATAGAATCCCAATCAGAGTACAGCAGGCGCTTTACAAGGCTCTGCACCGTAGCGATATGTATTCTTGTTTCCTTGTCGATCTCTTTATCTTCAAGCTGCTTGATGTTGTAGATATCATCAAGCGTCATGAGTTCCTCTATCTTTACTTCATTGAAAACATCGCCCGCCTGCTCTCCAAGCGCAGTTCTGTCCACCAGGAAAAGCACTCGCTTGAAGCGGTCGCTCTTAATAAAACGATAGATCATGCCAAGTATAGTACGTGTCTTACCTGTACCCGTTGCCATAGAAAGAAGTACAGTTTTTCTGCCGTTCATAACAGCATTCTCAGCAGCTTCAATGGCGTTTATCTGATATTTACGCAGATTAAGTCCATCAGGATCACGCAGCAGATCATAAGGAGTATTCTGAAGCACAGAATTTGCCGATTCAATATCCTTGCTTAACAGTTCCATAATACCATCAGGACTGATCCAGCCCTGCAATGCTTTAGGCGAATTGGCACTATCACGAAGATCAAGAAACCATATACCCGACTTGGTTTCAATCTGTTTGAGATACTTTCTGCCGTTTGTAGCAAACACGAACGGCACTTTATAATTGCCATACTGTTTTATAACATATTCATTGTGTTCGGCCTTGATAAATCTGGCGTATTCCTTGCACTGGTTATCAATAACGGAAGGAATATCTATATCAGCTTTTTTGGCTTCGATAATACCGACAAGCTGTAATCCCACAAACAATGCATAATCCGCATAGCCATTCTTATACACTGCGGAATCAGTAGGCCACTCTGCAATAGCAATATTTCTGCCCTTCTGCGGACGAGTACCCTTAGAATAACGCAGAGTCTGTGTATCGACTTCCCAACCGTATTTACGAAGCTGATCATCAATGATATATCGGGTTTCGATCTCGTTCATCTGCATTTTTTCAGCAGCAACAGCAGACTTTTCAACTCGTTCCTTGATAGTCTTTGAAGAAGCCTCGGTCTTTACTTCCTCAACCTTCTTCATCAACAGTTCGATCTGTTCTTCCTGCTGCTTTATAAGTACTTCATAATCAGGCAGGACAACATTTTCAGGCATAACAAAGCTCTCGGCGATATAACCGTAATCGCCGTAAACTTCCATAAACCACACAGCCAGCTTATGTGCAAGACCTATCAGCACTTTCGCATTATCAACGGAATCGGCACCGGCATGTACTGCGTCATTTCTGCTCTTACGAAGTGCATACAGGATATTATCAATCTCAGGCGTGATCAGATCCAGTCTCTTGAGCATCTTTATCCTGTTGGCATGAGTATTTTCAACGGTCGGCTGAGCCATCCTCTCGAAAGCGAATATCTCAACTACAAGTCGTTCAGCAAACATACCCAGTTTATATATACAAGCGTTAGGGTCAGAGTAGAGATAGTTTTCTGCTGTGGCACCGATTTGCGCCAATGCGGGCCAATATCGTTTCAGAAATTCAAAATTAGATTTCATAGCCTTCTCCTTGCTGTGCGAACCTTGAAATATACATTCGCTGTTTCACCGTGGTCTGCTTTCGCAGACAATATGAGAACAATGTTCTCATAACACAATATTATCGGAAGTTAATATACATATTATATCACACGAAATGTTAAAAATCAACATAATACGTCCATAGCAATGCTATCAAGCTGTTCCTTAATCTTATCAAAGGAACAATTCAGATCCAGCGTTCTGACGCTTATTCTGTTGCCGCAAATGACTACACTCTCATCAGGTGTGATCTGCTCATCTGTTTTTGCATACAACAACATACCCGATACTTTGCCGCTGTTATCTTTATCGTAATTCTTCACATAAGTAAAAATCTGATAAAGATTATGAGAATGAATGGTATGTTTACCGAATTGCTGTTGTGTAGTATGGGCATAGTACTTAGCATCGATTATCAATGTCCTATCCCCATTCGTCAGCATAATGTCTGACTTCATTGCAGGCATCATAATGCTGCTACCCTCTTTTATTGCCCAAGGTATCTGCGAAGCACCGACGGTAAGTTTATGACAATTATTCTTTCGATAATATTCAAGTATAAAACGCTCATACAACTTGTGCATAGCTTGCTCATCAAGGAAATCAAGCATTTTCATTCTGCCGTTATCGGTATTCTGAATCAAGCCGTTGATAATCATATCACAAATTGCAATAAGCATCTCATAAGAACGATTATTCCGATCATATGTCAGATCCCACTTTAACTCTCTGAGCGAAACGCTTTGTACTTCATCAAGATACACCAGTATTTTTCGCATATCCTGTTTTCGTTTCTTCGATATATCTGATTTCAAAAGCACAAGCATAGTTGATTTAATGATTCTGTTAGGCATACAGTCAACAGTGAATTCATCATAACTGCAATCAAGTTTATGACGAAATATCACGCCTGTACGAACGGAACTGCTGATCTCTATTTTCCCTTTGGGCGCTGAAAGAGTATCGTTACATAGAACATAATCCTTCATAAGTCCGCATTTTATCTGTATTGAAACGCCTTTTACAAGAATAGCTGAAAGCAAATCTGCAGCATCATCAAACTTCTCTGTCGCAAATTCTTTATATCCCTGCTCGTTCAGCACCGAAAACGCATACGACAGCATATAATAAATATTCTGTATAGGTATCATTTTATTGCATCACGAAGCTTTGCGCTCCATTCCTTGACTTTATCCTGTTCATCAAACCAATATTCCTTCAGAAGAGGTATAAGCTCGTATTCCACAACTGCCTTCAACCTTTGGTCGGAAGCATTGAGATTATCAAGAGAAAAATAGCTGTGGCCGATACGGAAGCCCTCTCCCAAAGAATCATCCTGTTCAACACTTTCATTGAGCCTTTTCACGCACTCTATCAACGCATTGAACTTTTCATTTTTCAGCGACGCCTGATAAGCTTTGAACCCATCCGAATCAAATGCAGGTGACAACTCATAAAATGCGAAACGACGCCTTAATGCATAATCAAGCATAGCAAGACTGCGGTCTGCCGTATTCATCATACCAATAATGTAAACATTTGTGGGGATATTGAACTGCTCGTCGGAATACAAAAGTTGTAGTTTTTTACCACGCTTGTCGCGCTCGATCAGCATAAACAGCTCTCCAAAGATCTTGCTGAGATTACCTCTGTTGATCTCATCTATGATAAAGAAATGCGGACGTTCATCCATTTCAGCCTGTTTGCAGAAGTCATAGAACACCCCCTTAGCAAGAGTAAAACCATTCTCTGTAGGACGATAACCCATTATAAAATCTTCATAAGAGTAGCTCTGATGGAACTGCACCATTTTAACTCGGCTTTCGTCCTTCTCACCCATTATCGAATAAGCAAGCCTTTTTGCCGCATAAGTCTTACCTACACCCGGTGCACCCTGTAATATAAGGTTCTTCTTCATAAGCAGCAGATTTTTAACAGTATCATACTGCTCTGCATTGATATATACTTCACTCAAAAAATCATCGGCTGTATATTCTTCAATATCGATTTCAGGTTCAGATATCTCTGTATCGTCCATCTGAAACAACTCATTGATTTTTGATACTGTTTCTGTATATGGAGTAAGTTCTGTGAGTGTTTTCATAACTCCGTTTCCCGGATAATCCCACTCACCCTTATGAGTCCACTCCACATTTCTGATATTGCGATAATTTTCCCTTGTAGCATCGTATTCATAATCGCCAACAACAACTCCTCTGCCAACGATTTTCTGCATACCCTTTTTTACAATGATAACATCGCCCTTTTTGATCTCATTACAAAACTGCCAAATCGCATGAGCAGCATTAGTGCATCGACTGCCCGAATTAAACTCCGAAAGCTTTCTGCGCATTTCCTCTTTGCTGCTATACTGAGAATAATCGCCGATATTTTCCCAACCAAGTGCCATAATACCTTCGGCATAATCCTGATCCCAATTAACGCATTCTCTGCCAGCTGCATAAAGCCAATAGCGAACTGTGGGTGTTTCTGAATTCTCACTATCAGCAGCTTCAGGTATTACATCTGCAAAAATATCCTCACCAAAAGAAATATCAATATTGTAATCTCTTGCTACACGTGCACAACCTCTGCACAGACTTACGCTCCTAGAACCGCTTGTACGATAGTAATAAACAACGTTCTCTCTTACTGATGTTAATGCAGATTCAAGCTTATCAGGAAATCTATCTGCAATTTTTCTCAGGAAAAATATCGTTGATTCAAAATTGAAGCTACGCTTATATACAACGCCACTCATCATACATTTGAGCATACCAAACACCATTGTATATGAAGCAAACGAAAGATGAGATATCCTGTGTGCTAATTGTTCAGCTGCTTCATCGGGAGTGAGCAGATTATTATACACTCGCAGAGAATAGTCAAAAACAATATCATCATACTCCATCTCATCGCCAACAAAATTATGTACATTGCCGTATTTTGTGTCTATAAATTCTTTAAGATGACACAACTCTCGAAAATACCCATCCGCTCTTTCCTTAGCCGTTGACGAACCTTTGACATCTCGCAGGTACTCAAATATCGCCTGCTTTGCACTCTGCATCGCCTCATCGGACACAAAGATACCCCAGAACGAATCAGTTATATTATTCTTCCAACAGAAACAAGCATCAGACACCTTAGTCTTGACAGAACTCTCCTTGAAATTAGGATACTTAACAGAAAGATATTCCTCATACTTCCTTCGCAATCTGCCGATAGTTTCGTCTACAACCATTTTTACAACTCCTTTTCCCAAAACAAAATGTTAATCGTTGATGTCATTATAACATAGTTTTATAAGAAAAACAACATAATGCAACCATATATCACTATTCAAAAACTGCATATATGCTATCTTCATATTATAACATATTTCCTTTTGTTTGTCGTGCACTTTATGGGACAATTTAATATAAATTTGAAAATAGGTGCGACACGGTGTCGCATCTGCATTTCTCATAGTAAAAAACGCACGCGTGCGATAAATTAACACACGCATGCATTTCTACACTATTTGAAAAATAGTATCTAAAAATACTACTGATTTCTCGATTTTTGTTATATTTTATAGCAGAAATGCAAATATCCATGGGAAATTCGGGATGAATCTTAGCAAAATGCAAAAAATCAGGTGCGACACCGTGTCGCAGGTCGCCCTCTGAGGCGGCGCATCCAATGCACGCATTATGCCTTCGGCAAAAAGCTCTTTGGGGCGACTGCAACAACATCGTGTTGTCGCACCTATCCCCTTCTATAAATCACTACACCCTCACGACTGATTTCATCAAGCAGTGCCCTTGCGTGCGTATCGGCATAATCCGCCGTCAGCGCATTCTCTGACACAACATCAACAGGCTTGCCCAATGCCTCCTCAAGCTCCGCATATACGCCACCGAGTGCGAATGCGCCCGTCAGCTTTTCGTATGAGATAAGCAGATCTATATCGCTCTCTGCAGCAGCTTCACCTCGGGCATAGGAGCCAAACAAGACTATGCTCTCAATACCGTACCTTTCAGCAACAGGAGCTACTGCAGCTGCTATTTCATCTATTGTATAGATTTCATTCATATTAAATTCCCATTAAATTTTATGCATATTTTACACTATTTTTTCAATACAGTTCCACAAACCCACCTCTGCTCCACAGCCAGAGCGGAGTGTGGATATCTATCGGCTTGTGCTGCGTTCCCTCGAACAGCTCATACCAGCGTTCGATGACGATGCTCTGCACGCTCGGGGAGCTGTATTCCTCCTCCGAGATAAGACCCAGCCGCAGGCTTGCCTTGCATACATGAGTATCGGGTGCAACGGTCAGAGCCTCAACGCTGCTGAACTTCCTGTCGGTGTACTGGTACATAACATACAGCCAGTAGTTGCATATCTTTGTTCCCGAGAGATACGGGAACTCTTTTTTATGCTCTGCCTGAACATAATTCCGTATGCGCCCGATATCACTGCCGCACTCATCGAACAGCCGACGTACATCGCCGTCAAAACGGTTTTGCAGCATTTCGCAGAGCTTCAGCCATATCTCGGTCTGCTTCTGTCGCTGTAGTGCTACCTTGTACTTAATCAGAGCCTCCTGCACCTCTTCAAATGAGCGTTCAAGGCACTGCTTCGGCGAGAACACGAACTGAGCTTCGGTGTCGTTGTAGGTGGCTAACGCACCCTCCCACAGCTTGTAAGAATTCCTCTGATAGTTGAGTGCCATCGGCAGCGTAAAATACAGGTAGTTCTCCGCACTGTTTCTCGGGAGCTTCGGGTTTGCGTCCTCGGGCATTACCTCACCACCGAGTGCGCCGTTTTTGTGCAGCTCCATAAGCCGCTCGGCTTTTACTAGCATTTCAATTCTGTCCATCAGTTACTCCAATACATACTCCAACTGAATATCATTAGGATCATCTGCAAGCAGCTTCTCGTCTATCTCTGCGGCTGGAACACACCCGAGCCTCTTATAAAATGCCATCGTGTTCTCGGACGAGCCTGCACACAGGTACATCTTCTCAGCCGAAAGACACCGTGCCCTGTCGGCACACATCATGAACAGCGCCTTTCCGATGCCCTGACCTCTGTACTTCTGCGAAACAAAAAGCTGGTCGAGCAGAAGATATCTCTCGCTTTGCCCGAACACCTTGACGCCTGTTACTGCGTACCCTACAAGCGTATCGCCGTCAAAGCAGCCGAACGCTGCTCCACCGTTCGAGAGAGCCTCACGGAAGCGGTTCAAGTGCCACTCAAAGCCGTTGGGCAGCTCGTGGTCCGTCCAGTTTATCTCCTGCAGATGATACTCGCCCTCGGCGTTTTTTCGCCACACATTTTTGATGAAATTCGTTGCGTCGATCTCCGAAATGCGCTCGGCTTCGGAAAGGTCGAGCTGTCGGTAGTTAAGCATAAGTCCTCCGTTATTTACTCCAGTACGAATTGACTATCTCCCAACAATCGTCATCACTTGAATGATTTACAAGATAATCAATAAACAGCTTTTCGGTCTGCTCGCTTCTGTCATGAAGCAAAGCCCTGTAAGCTTCCTTTATCGGTAATTTGTCGCTGTTTGCTGCAATTATCTTTTTGGCAAGTCGAAATGCTCTCGGACGGTCATTGTAAATGAAGTGTATAAGCACATATCGCAGCTTATCTATACTTTCCGTATCTTTTGTTGTGATCCATTCATTCAACATATCGTCTGTTATATCAACATTCTCAAGTCGAGCAGCATAAATATTGGTCAGCTCCTCAACAGTGGGATATGTGTCTGCTTTTAGCGGTACGGACAGCGTTCCCTTTATCAGTTCATATTCCTTGAGTTTCACATCGGAACACGATTCTTTTATGTTAAAGAAATAGCCACCTATATCATCGGAAGAAATACTGATGCTTGAAAACCACGTCTGTTTCCGCTCATTTCCGTCATTATCCTTCCATTCCGAAAAATAGTTATTACTGATAATAGTAAGACAGCTAAGCGGTATTCCAAGCCTTGCTGCCGCAGTCGCTTTATGATGTCCGTCAAGCAGCGCACTTACAAAACCATATTCATGATATGCTATAGCTCTGGGAGGATTGGTGCTGCCCTTAAGCACATCTACATAATAGTTTACACGCTCGTCATTCAGGCAATCATCTGACTGTGTCGGATACAGATATTTCGGAAATCCTTCTACTATATCAAGAAAGTCATTGTTATAATAGTTTGAACAAGCTGCACTCACTTTTGTCAACCCATTCGGAATATCATAAAAGAATTTATCATCACCATTGGTGGGATAATGCGGAACATCGGCAAGTATGTAAAAGCCATCTTCAAGCAGACCAAGAAACGGTTTCAAAAGCTCGGCAGAGGTGTTTATGTCCACATAATCGGAATTTATTCTGTTACGCACTTCAGAAAGCTCAGCACAGTCGATATTCTCTATTCCGTAGCCTGTGGCAAGCCATGCACAACAGGTTTGGCAGAACGGAGTATCAGTCTGCACCAAGGGTTTATCTTTCAGCATTAATTGTGTTTTAAACCAATAGTCATCATTAATATCAGTGGATATATGTTTAAATAATCCTTTGCCATTCTCCACCTTAAACATGACCGCCGAATTGCACCACGGATATTTACTAACGTCAACACCACGCAATACCGTTACTGTCGGCATAGTGTTTTCTTCC
>JAZKZL010000006.1:0-8746 GCA_045612645.1 Oscillospiraceae bacterium | reverse complement strand
GTCCTCAAAACAACTGGTACAGATGTTGACCGCCTGATGCCGCCAGTATCTCGTTTTGGTGGCGGTGGTTCTCGTGATAAAAAGAAGCAGACAGTTATTGAAAAACTGAAGGCATTCTTTGAAAAATATTTCGGATTGGTCAATGCAGGGGAATCTTTTGCGGAAGGTAGTAAGCAAGCATAATTCACAAAGATACTATCGTTACATTTATTAGTGCCATTAAATATTAAAGCATATGCTAATACGAATAGCGGTCTGAGCAAAATACGCAGGCCGCTATTTAATATAGAAAAGAAATATTAAAATCCCGTACCCAACATTTTACCGCTGGATACGGGATTTATCATTTTAATATTCCAGATAAACATCAACAGTCAGGTCGTTCCATTGATTTTCTCTCAGGTACGAGCCTGTGGCTTTTCGGAAGGCTTTAGCCTCGTCAAAACCTATGCTGAATGTGTGAAAAGGCGTTCGCCTATCTTTATCTGAGTGCAGCCTGTGCAGTAATCTGCGTAGGCAGTCAAAATTGACAATGCAGATATTATGTACATCGGAAGCGGTTTTGTCCGCTTCCTCGCCGTATAAATATACATACGGTCTTTCTTTGGAGTTCGCTCTGCCTTTGACTGAAAGGTTTGTCTGCGTTTCGGTATCAGCTCCTGTGGATAAGTGCCACTCATACACGCCTTCGCTTGTGGGGACAACAGAAGAAACAATATCTTCCAACACTTCGCGTCCGAGTTCTGTTTTACTGTCGGAAATGTCATTCAACGCCGAGATAATCTTATCAAGGTCAAGTGTATCAGCTTTGGGAGTTGCAGGGGATACAGCCGTCGCCTGACTTCTGAGGTTTTTGATTTGTGTTTCATATTCTGCACGCTTTTTGTTATATTCCTCTTTGGTTATCTCTCCGTCAGTACGCATATCAATCAGAGCATCGAGCTTTCGTTCAAGCTTTGTAATTTCAGCTTCATAATCAAAAGTCGGAACAGCTTCGGGAGCACTCTGCGTATAATATTTCTTGATATATTCAAGTGCGTCCTGCATATCCTTCGCTCTGTTTGCCCAATGCTCATTGAAAATAAATTCGCCCATCATATCCATTTTCCACTGAAGAACAGTCTTGTTATCGCAATAACCTTCCGTTTCAAGTCCAGCCTTTTTGCGATTAGCCGCATTGCCGTGATTGAGCTTGTTATAACAGATATAGCAGAAGGTCTTGCTGCCGTCATCGTGCTTATGATAAACATTCTTTCTGAACTTTGAGCCACAGGTACAGCGCAGTTTTCTCTGCCATAAATCAGCAGAAGGATTATATCCCGTTGATGTGGTATTGCCGAACTTGTCCTTGCTGACAATTCTTCTTTTCGCAAGAAGCTCGTTGCATTTATTCCACTGTTCTTCGGAAATAATCGCTTCAAAATCGCCCTTTTCATAGATATAACTATCTCTGTCACGATTATTGATACGCTTCTGCTCTAAGTAGTTGTTGCTTCGGCTCTTGTTGTAACATACACAGCCTTTGTAAGTAGCATTTGCAATAACACGGGTGATATAGGATACATCCCAACGAACAAGCCCCGATGAATTTTTACGTCCACGCTCAGTCAGCACCTTTGCGATTTTAGCACCGCCCAAGCCTTGTTCGTAAAGGTCAAATATCATTCTGACAGTTTCGGCCTGCTCAGGATTGATAGTATAACTCTCACCAGCCTTGCGGTCGTATCCTAAGATGTTTCCGCTTCCATACAGCATTTTGTTTTCACGACTGATTTTCTGTCCAGCCTTAACACGTTCCGATACCTTGCGGCTTTCTTCCTGTGCAAGTGTTGCCATAAGAGAAAGTCTGAGTTCTCCGTCACCATCCATAGTCCAGATGTTGTCATCAACAAAGAAAACTTCAACGCCGATATTCTTTAACTCTCTTGTGAAGTTCAAAGTATCAACTGTATTTCTTGCAAATCTGCACACCTCACGTGTTACAATCAAATCGAACTTTCCACTCTTTGCGTCCTCTATCATTCTGAGGAAGGAGGGACGCTTCTTCGCCTGAGTTCCTGTGATGCCCTCGTCAATATACTTGTCGATAACATTCCAGTTCGGATGATACTTTGCTTGGTCGGAATACCACTGCATCTGATTTTCCAGAGCCGAGAGCTGAGCCTCGTGTTCTGTGGAAACTCGTCCGTAAAATACAACGGTGCGTTCACGATTTCTGTCGAGTGTGCTTATATCAAAATAATTATTTCTTGTCATTTTTATATCCTCCAGATTCAAAGATTTTAACACTTTAAAGCGATTATACACGAATAGAATATTTTTGTCAAGTCCCTTATGGACTGACACGGATTTTATAATTTTTTCAGAAAATCAATCAAGGGGTTTGGGGTGCGGGTGTCCAGTGGACACCTCTGCGAAGCAGAAGCACCGACCGAGCCGACAGGCGAGACCTCCCAACAAGTTTTTTGTATTTGTCGGCGCACGGATTTTCTCTGAAAAAGAGGGAGTGTGGCCACAAATGCTATGCTTGCTGTCAACGAAGTTGCAGAAAGCATAGTTTACAAAAAACTGATTGTGTCTATACACAGGCGATGCTTGCTCTCAATGATAACAACAGAGAGCGAGCATACAGTTTTGCAAAAACGTGTCTGTGTCTTTACACAGGCTATGCTTGCTGTCAACGTAAAAATAAATTCAGCCTTGATAGTTTTTCCGAAAGAAAAAATTTTCATTTCAGTTTAAAACCCTGCGTACGTACGTACCATAAGACTTCGGATTTTTCTTTTACTTGGTACGTACGTACATACCTTTTTCACTTGGAATGAAAAAATTTATGCTGCCTTGCTTCTGTAAGAAACGCTGATACCAACATAACCTCTGACGTAATTTCTTCCGTTGTGAGCTTTGTTCGTAGGTGAGAGATTATAGCTTTCACAGTTGTGATACAGCCAGTCGTAAAAGCTTTTCTGTTTGAGTTCCTGCAAGCCGTTGCTCTGACACCAGTTGACATAAGCGTTGTAAATATCAACTGAACAAGTTGTACTTTCGGGAGAAAGCTGAACTGCCTGAGCGTCGTTCATAAATTCTGCGATGTTGCAGTTCTCTTGCTTTAAGTTCTCCATTATCTCTCTGGTCTTGTCGCTGACGCATATTGTAATTTTTAAGGAGTTGTGATATAATTAAATTACAAATTACCATTCAAGGAGTGAAACCGATGAAATATACAATGTCTGAAAAGAAAGTTTTGAAAAAACTTGGCATACCTGATTTTAAACATATGACAAAAGATAAAGTTGTCAAATTTGCTTCAATGCTTCCATATATGGATCCTGAAGTTGCAAAAGTAGCGTTAGAACAATTCCCTGTATTCAAAGACTTAGCAAGCGATTTGGTAGTACAATATAAAATGGTTATTGACAAGGCACTTGATGAAAATAGAATAAGCCAACAAGCTTTTTATGATGCATGTAACTCAATAATAAGTTCACTACAGAAAGAATTAGAAAAAGATGAATTATCTGCTGATGAACGTGATCGTATTGAGAACAAAATGATTGATGTTGCGAAAATGATTGGAGAAAAAGATAGCGAGAATAAAGGGATGTTGTTAAAAATACTTCTTGGATTTGGGGCTGTATGTGCAACAATTGGAGTTGCCGCTGCTGCAACAATTGGAGCAAATTCTCAAATATCACAAAGTGATTATTTAGATGACAAAGATGACGATGACAATGATATAATTGACGTATAGTAAAATACATATCATATTTAGCAACCGAGAAATCGGTTGCTTTTTTATTGCTTTTACAATACTTTCTCTCTGGCTTTGTACGCATATTTTCTGTCTGATAATCGGTTTACCTCTTGAATGGATAATACCGAAGTCAGAGCAGAGCTTTTTCGCCGCTTCATACTGCGTTAAGCCGAACAGCCTTGAGGTAAGCTTTACAACGTCGCCGTATTCGGTGCATCCGAAGCAGTAGAAATGGTCGTCGTACAGCTTCATAGACGGAGTTCTGTCCTCGTGGAAAATGCAAGTGATCATTCCATTGCGTACGCTCATACCGTAATATTCTGCGGCAGAGGGAACGCTGACGGTTTCTTTGACTTCCCCGAAGATGTCCCAATGTGAATTCTTCATTGAATTCCTCCTTTTAAAATGTGATACAGCATAAAGCTGACATACACTTTTCGTATATGTAAAGGACATTCGGGGTGGAGGTATATTAAATTTTCAAGGTACTGCGAACGAATGCACTCATTTTGTTCGCACTTCCATTATACTACGAAATGTATGTTCGGCACAATTGACAGAATACCAGAAATATCGGGTCTGAAAAAGCCGATTTTCCAGGGGTATGGTGCTGATAGCAATAGGGATTATTTGACTGGCAATGTGCTGTGTTTTCTGTTCGTGTTTTGTTGCAGTTTACATAAAAAATCCCGAAAAAGAAACTCATAGAAGCTCCTTTTCGGGAAAAAACAATAGCTGTTCGTGTGCAATATACACAAAAACAGCTATCTGAAATATTCGGTTTTCCGGCAGTATAGGGGTGGGGGTAAATCACTTTTTATAGAGTATTTCTGACTTCCGGATAAGCTTGCTCTGGTCTTGTTACTTCTTCCAGAAGTAACGCAAAGATACTTTTGACAGCAAGGCTATCAGAAGTCTTTGCGCTCTGCGAGGGAATGAGGCAATGTTGTCTCAATAAAGAACACAGGTTGAAAGTAGCCGTGCCAAGTGTATCGACTGCGATATGCCAAACTTTATGGTAAGCCAAATTGCACATGAATAATCATTGTATAACCTCGGATGAAGTGTTAAGATAATTCGATGTATATTAATTGACTATTTTTGTGAGTTGTAGTATAATATAAAAGATAGTACCCTGCTATAAGCGTAGGGGTTAAGAGGTGTAAATACTATGGCTGAAAAGAATACCGCCAATATTGGTTTTGAAAAGCAGATATGGGACGCTGCCTGCGTTTTGTGGGGGCATATTCCTGCTGCCGAATACAGAAAAGTGATCGTGGGACTGATCTTCCTGCGTTACATATCAAGTGCGTTTGAGAAACGTTATAACGAGCTTGTTGCTGAGGGCGACGGATTTGAGGACGAGCCTGATGCATACCTTATGGACAATATCTTCTTCGTACCTGAAAAAGCTCGGTGGTCGGTGGTGTCTGCTGCGGCTCACACTCCTGAGATCGGCTCGGTCATTGACGATGCAATGAGGGCTATCGAGGACGAAAACAATACCTTGAAGAATGTTTTGCCGAAGAACTATGCAAGTCCCGATTTGGATAAGCGTGTTCTCGGTGATGTAGTTGATCTATTCACCAACATGGATATGACCGACACGGAAGACAGCAAGGACTTACTCGGCCGCACTTATGAATACTGTATCGCTCAGTTTGCTGCATACGAGGGCGTTAAGGGCGGTGAGTTCTATACTCCGTCAAGCGTGGTGCGCACTCTTGTTGAGATACTGCGTCCGTTTGAGAACTGCCGTGTATACGATCCTTGTTGCGGTTCGGGCGGTATGTTCGTACAGAGTGCAAAATTTATTCAGGCGCATAGTGGGAACAGGGGCAATATCTCTGTTTACGGGCAGGAGTCCAATGCCGACACATGGAAAATGGCTAAGATGAATATGGCTATCCGTGGTATTGATGCTGATTTCGGGCAGTATCACGCTGATACATTTTTCAACGATCTACACAAGACTTTGAAAGCGGACTTTATCATGGCGAATCCACCGTTTAACCTCTCTAACTGGGGACAGGATAAATTAAAGGACGATGTTCGTTGGAAATATGGTGTGCCGCCTGCTGGAAATGCTAACTATGCGTGGATTCAGCACATGATACACCACCTTGCACCAAACGGCAAGATTGGTTTGGTGCTTGCGAATGGTGCGCTGTCAACTCAGTCCAGTGGCGAGGGCGATATTCGCAAAAATATCATTGAAGCTGACTTAGTTGAGGGTATCGTGGCTATGCCTACACAGCTTTTCTACTCCGTTACTATCCCCGTAACGCTGTGGTTCATCAGCAAGAACAAGAAACAGAATGGCAAAACGCTGTTCATTGATGCCCGTAAAATGGGCTATATGGTTGACCGTAAGCACCGTGATTTCACGGACGAGGATATTCAGAAGCTCGCTGACACTTTCAAGGCATTTCAGGATGGCACATTAGAAGAAGTTAAGGGATTCTGTGCGGTGGCTGATATTCTGGCAATCGCTGCACAGGACTACATTCTCACACCGGGACGCTATGTCGGCATTGAGGAGCAGGAAGATGACGGCGAGCCGTTCGAAGAGAAGATGAAGCGCCTGACGTCTGAGCTTTCAGAGATGTTTGCAAAGTCTCATGAGTTCGAAAAAGAGATCAGGGAGAAACTGGGGGCGATTGGGTATAATATCTAATCGAAGGCAAGTCTATGTGATTATTCTCAATTACAAGGATGATAAATATGAAAAAAACTATTTCTGTATTTTTTGATACAAATATACTTGAGAGTCGAGATAGTAATTCCCTGCTTTCATTTTCTGAATTAAAAATACCTAAAACACCTTTCTATGATGTAATTAAATGTATTAATGATTTTGACCTATGGGAAAGTGTTGAAATATTAATTCCCGATATGGTTGTCATGGAATTAAAACATCACTTGAATAAAGAATACAAGAATAAAATTACTCAAATGCAAAAAGAAATCCAACAGTATAAGGAACGCTTGGGAAGCTTAGCAGAAATTGATTGTACTATTAACACATCTTGCGATGATTATTCTGAATATGTTAATGGTTTGTTTGAAGATTTTTTTGCGACAGCAAGAAATCATTCAAGAATAATTGAATCAAAAAAAGATAGTACAACAATGAAGCGCTTGATTGAAAAAGCGACAAAAACAGAAGCACCTTTCTCTATTGCTGGAGGCAATGGTAAAAAATATACAGATGCAGGATTTAAAGATGCCGTAATATACGAAACAATAGTTGAGTACATAAGCAATAATGATACCATAGGAATACTTTTTACTGAAGATAAAGATTATGGTGTTGCGGTTGATACTTTTAGGTTGATTAGTGTAAAACATGATAATAAAGAAAAGGCTTTTGAAGAATTTAAGAAAATTCTAAAGATTCATTTCAATATCTTAGAACAAGATGATTTTGAAACTAAGTTAAAAGATCCTTATATAAAGAGCAGAATATTAGAAGAAGCAGGTTTAAGCTTTGATGATTACAACTTTATAAAAATAATATCTGGTACATATCGTAGTGACGAAGAAACCATATATGCTGATATAGTAGTAAGAATTAATAATGACAAGTTGATTATCCGTGTTGAATATAACCGAGTTGCAAACGAGATTGCAGCCGAATACATTGATCAATTTGAAGAATAAGTCTATTACAGGAGGAAATATGAGAGAATGGAAAGAATGTACCATAGCTGACTTAGGAGAAGTGGTCGGCGGTGCTACACCTTCTACAAGAAAACCTGAGAATTATGAAAACGGTGATATAGCTTGGATTACTCCGAAAGATTTATCAACTTTCAATGGTAGATTTATTTTTCGTGGTGAACGAAATATTACTGAAATTGGTTTGAATAGCTGCTCAACAAGAATTTTACCATCTAACACCATACTATTTTCTTCTCGTGCTCCGATAGGCTATGTTGCCATCGCCGCTAAGGAAATGTGTACTAATCAGGGGTTCAAGAGTGTTATCCCTAATGCTGATACCGACTATATGTTTCTTTACTATCTCCTAAAATACAACAGGGATAGCATAGAAAACATGGGTAGTGGTACTACTTTCAAAGAAGTATCAGGCAATACAATGAAATCAATTAAGGTTCGTGTGCCTGTTGATAAAGAAGAACAGCAACAGATCGGTGCTATACTATCTGCAATAGATGATAGAATAGAGCAGAATACTGCGATAAATGAAAATTTAGAGCAGCAGGCACAGGCGCTCTACGGAAAGTTATTTCCGTATGCTGTTGCCGATGATTTGCCTGCTGGCTGGCGCGTCGGTACCGTTGGTGAGATCGTGGAGATACACGATAGCAAGCGCATTCCTCTTTCGGGCGCACAGCGCGCGAAGATGGAGAAGCGGATTTATCCATATTACGGTGCTGCATCGCTTATGGACTATGTTGATGAGTACATATTCGACGGCAAATACCTGTTGCTTGGCGAAGATGGCACTGTAGTAGACGATGCTGGCTATCCCATTCTGCAATATGTGTGGGGTCAGTTCTGGGTGAACAATCACGCGCACATCCTCACAGGTAAACTGGGCTTCAATGTTGAGAGTCTGATGCTGCTATTCAAGCGAACTCCTGTCAAATCCATCGTTACAGGAGCAGTCCAACCGAAGATCAGTCAAGCGAATTTGCGCTCGATACAGGTGGTGATACCGCCGCAGCCTGAATTGGATGCGTTTAACGAACTGATTCGTCCGATGTTCGATCAAATTCGGCAGAATCAAGATCAAAACAAAGCGTTGGCTGCTATGCGAGATGCGCTGCTTCCCAAGCTTATGTCTGGCGAGATTGATGTCTCTGATATCCAGCTCTAAGCCGCTAAATTTTCATTTATCGCAGTATTCAGCTCTATCTTATCATCGATTACAGACAGAACAGCACCTATCCTTCGCTGTTCTTCAATATCTGTAGGAACATATACATTAAGTGTATGGATATGGTTTCTGTTTAGTGTAGGAAC
>JAZKZL010000005.1:0-1992 GCA_045612645.1 Oscillospiraceae bacterium | reverse complement strand
GAATATCTGCTGTACGATTTTAAGGACAGAACTCCCGAACAGAGATCGGCTCTCGAAACACTGTTCGACAGCTACATCGATACTTCTACCACTTCACTGTATCTCAACTCTCGCTACAACACGGCAATAATGCCGAACGAGACTGCAGTACGTCCGTTCAACTACTACGAGTTCAGAGATGACCTCACTCCCGAACAGCGGCTGGATGTCATGGCACAGACACATCACCATGAGCTTGCTGTAAGTCCTTCCGGCAACGATGCTTACTTCACTGATCAGTCCCGTGACGAGAATTACGGCAGTGCGGACAACGCAAACCGCCCGACATTTGCCATTGTATTCGATGACGAAAAGATCTCGGGTGACGCACTGCAGGGCATGATAGCAAGTGTTTACTACGACACTCATTACAGCACGGCATGGCAGGGCAAGCGCAATATGATGTTCATCTTCTCCGAGGATGAGGACTATTATTACGGCATCGCTCTCGGATACGGTCAGGGCAACTATGGTCTTATCACAGGCTCCTGCAGAATAACAAAGGACTACATGGAAGGCTTTATCGCAGACGCAAGCCATAAGCGTTTCTGTGAGGCTCACTTCCAGTACGGTGCTGAATTTGATGTAGGAAGGTGCTGGCAACTCTCTCACTATGACCCCTTCGGCAACATAACACGCCCTTATAACGGCGAACAGACAAAAACCGTATTCGGCGACTACACGACCATCCCGATGTTCGAGGATATTGCTGACCTCGGCGGTTATGAGAGCCGTGTTCTCGGCTTCGACATCGTGTTTGAATATAACGATGCTTACGATTCCGTTTCCGCTTATGCAACAGTTGATTTCTCCGAAATAGGTGTCGATACATCCGAGGATCCTGCACTGAAGGCTACAACAAGAAAAGTATGGCTAGGCACATACGATCTTGAGGGCAGAGATAAGGTATTCGGAATGTGGAGCGGCGACAAGCTGTGGATTGAGAGCGTACAGTTCGAATATATTCCGGACGCTTTATCCCAGTGTGAGCACTCCTTTACAGACACGGTTACACGAGAAGGTCACTGCACAAAGGATACTGTTATTCGTCACACCTGCTCAAAGTGCGGATACGAATACGAGGATACGACCGTTTCAAAGGGACACACCTTTGTTGACCGCATAAGAAAGACGGACGGAAAGACCATCCGCCACTGCAAGATATGCGGCTTTGAATACGCTAGTGATTTTCTGCCCGAGGATCTGTGTGAACACAGATACATCAAGAAAGTTATTGAGGAGGCAACCTGCCTCACTGAAGGTACGGCAGTATACGAGTGTTCCGACTGTGGCGACATCTACACAGAAAAGATCGATGCACTAAAGCATGACTATCACAGCGAAGTTATCCCCCCCACCTCCACTGATCAGGGTTACACCCTGCACACCTGTACACGCTGCGGCGATAACTACAAGGACAATTATACAAATCCCACAGGCGGAGGCGGCTCAGGCGGTGGCGGTTCAGGTGGCGGCGGATCAGGCGGCTCAGGAGGTTCAGGCGGTGGCGGAGGTGTTACCTCCAGCGGCTCTCCATCCATTGACGGCGTAAACTACAACTGGTACCAGATAGCCGCAATGATCGAAAAGCTTCCTGCCGATGGCAGGCTCATCGTTGACCTCAATGGCTGCACTGACGTACCTGCCATCATCTCCGAGGCTCTCCAAAAATCCGATGCCATCGTGGATTTCCGCGATACTCCGCTCATCTCCTGGCGTATCGACGGCACCGATGTTATCAAGACAGACGAAATGGATCTTGATATCCTCTACCCTGCTCAGTTCAGGTCGCCTCTTCCCAAAAAGGCTGAACTGAAGTTCCGCATTCCCGATACTTCTGCTCCCACTGCTTTCGTCTATCTGTTTGATAAAGAATACGCAGGCAGAACAGCAACCATCTACGGCGAAAAGGACGGTACGGCGTTCGTTGTAAGCACTGTTACGCTCGCTGAG
>JAZKZL010000004.1:0-5480 GCA_045612645.1 Oscillospiraceae bacterium | reverse complement strand
AGGAATATTGCAGACACTGCTGGGTCTTTGTGTGTTCCTGTTTCATATAAAAGACAGACATTTTTTCTATCATGGCGCTGTCGTTACAGAGTGGAAAGACCGATCCAGTGTCTCGTTAGGAATGTTCGTTTTTGTTACAGCTGAGCCGTTCTTCTATGATAAGCTTAAAGATGAATATACCAAAGAGCAGCTTTCTGAACGCCTTTTGGTGCATGAGTACGGACATACGATACAGTCCATATTATTAGGACCTCTTTATCTGATAATTATCGGCATTCCCTCCACATTGTGGGGCTTTCTTCCTCTTTGCGCAAAAATGCGAAAAGAGCGTCAGCTATCGTATTTTTCTTTCTTCACCGAAAGCTGGGCAAATTCACTGGGAGAGAACGTGACGCATCGTAAGTCAATGGAGCAGCTCGTAATTGATTAGAACACGGTTCTGCCGACAAAAGTCGGCAGTTTTTGCTTTGTTTTCTGTTGACAAACCCTTGTGTTTGTGATAAAATATCAGAAGAAATAAAGTTCACCACTCCCGCAGAAAACGCTCGGAGTGGCGTTTGTGCGTACAGAAAAAAGGAGAAAATTATGTCCGTTTTTGATATTTTCAAAAAGCTTGAGGGCGATCGTGCACCCGAGCCGACAGGCACAGTTGAGTTCATCATTGCAGGTCTCGGAAACCCGGGTACGGAATATGAGAACACCCGACATAACATCGGCTTTATGACGATAGATACCTTTTGCGAGAAGCATAAGCTGAATTGCAAGAAGATTCGCTTCAAATCACTCACTTGTGACGCAATGATCGGCGGCAAGCGCTGTCTCATTATGAAACCGACTACTTTCATGAATAAGAGCGGCGAAGCTGTCACCGAGGCTATGAGCTTTTATAAGATACCACCCGAGCGCACTCTCATCGTTTATGACGATATCTCTCTTGAGCCGGGCAAGCTGCGTATCCGCAGAAAGGGAAGTGACGGCGGTCACAATGGCATGAAGAACATCATCTATCTTTCAGGCAAGGATACTTTTCCGCGCATTAAGATGGGTGTCGGCGCAAAGCCGCATCCCGATTATAACCTCGCCGACTGGGTGCTTGGTCACTTCAAGAAAGAGGACGGAGAAGCCCTTTCCACCTGCATGAACAATGCCTGTGAAAGCATAGAATTGATAGTGCAGGATAAGATGACCGAAGCCATGAATAAATTCAACTCCTGATAACAGAGGTCTACAATGGAATTCTTTCTTAACGCTGCCCGTCAGAACAAGGATTTCGGCAGGCTGTGCAAATATATAGATGAGCATAATCCGCTGCCCGCCCTTGTGACGGGTCTTTCCCATATCCATAAGGCGCATTATATCAGCGCTCTTCTGTCCGGGGAGGAGCTGCATCCCATACTTGTCATCGCTGAAAGCGAGGGCGAGGCTCAGAAGCTCTGTTTGGATATTAACGCCATGTGCGGCAGTGAAAAAGCGCTTTTGTATCCCGCAAAGGAGCTTGCTCTTGGTAATTACGAAGCTGCCTCCCGTGAATACGAGCATAAGCGTATCTATGCCCTTAATGCAATGCTTGAGGGAAAATGCAGTGTAGTTATCTGCTCACCCGAAGCCGCAGGACAGCTCACCATACCGCCTGAGGAGCTTCTGGAGCGCACAGTAAAGCTTTCCGTAGACGAGGATATACCGCAGGATGAGCTTATACAGAGGTTCATTTCCGCAGGCTACAGCCGCTGCGATATGATAGAGGGCGCAGGGCAGTTCTCTGTGCGTGGCGGTATTATAGATGTTTTTCCGCCCAGTGCTGCCATGCCATATCGTATCGAGCTTTGGGGTGATACAATAGACAGCATTTCAGAGTTTGATACAGAAACACAGAGACGCACAGCTGATCTTGAAACTATCAGCATATCACCTGCGGGAGAGACTTTGTTCGATAACAATGATGATCTTTGCGTAAAGATAGAAGCCATTACAAAAAAGCTGAGAGGAAAGTACGCCGAAGGTGCTAAGGAAAAGCTGACAGACGATGTGAACAAACTGCGCAGCGGCGTTGATCTTCACAGCTATGACAAGTATTTTCCCCTTTGCTATAACAGTGAAGCAACAGTTTTTGATTACGCAAACGCTGTTTTCATCTGCGAAAATGTGACGGTCAGGGAAGTGTACAGAAGCACTTCACTTCAGCACAATGAGGATATCAAGATACTTTTAGAGGATCACCATATCTGTAAGGGACTCGATCGTTTCATATTATCCAAAGGCGAATTTGTTGCAGAGCTTGAATCCCGTGCAGCGATATATTTTGATACATTCCTGCGTGGCGGCGATCTGAAACTTGGCGTGATCATCGATCATCAGGGAGCAATACAGACCTCCCCCTGGAGCGGCGAATATAAGCTGCTGGAGGATGAATTGCGCGGATATCTTTCCCGTGGTTTCAGCTGTATAGTATATGCAGGCACAGAGAAGAGCGCAAAAACTCTTACTGACGATCTTATAGACGATGGCTTTGACGCTGTATATAACCAGTCGCCGTTTGAGCCTTTAGCCAAGAAGATAATCGTCACCCCGGGTACGCTCACAGCAGGTATCGAGTACGTCAACGATAAGCTAGCCGTATTCACTCATACGGCTGTTCACGCTGCAAGAAAGCGTCTGCCTAAGAAGAAAAAGGGTGAGGAGATCCGCTCCCTTGCTGATATCTCCATCGGTGATCTCGTGGTACATTATTCCCACGGAATCGGCGTTTTCGACGGCGTTCACAAGATAGAAAATCAGGGCGTTTCCAAGGATTATATACGCATCCGCTATGCGGGAAAGGATGTTTTGCACGTTCCCGTAACACAGCTTGATCTTGTTTCCCGATATATCGGCACAGGCGATGCTTCCACAGTAAAGCTGAACAAGCTCAATTCCGAGCAGTGGCAGCGCTCAAAAGCAAAAGCAAAGGCAGCCGCAAAGGAGATGGCGTCTGAGCTTATTGAGCTCTATGCAAAGCGTATGAAGAGCAAGGGATTCGAGTTCCCCGATGATGATTCCATGCAGGAGGATTTTGAGGCGCATTTCAGCTATATCGAGACGGATTCTCAGCTGCGTTGCATCGACGAGATAAAAGCAGATATGCAAAAACCTGTACCCATGGAACGACTTCTCTGCGGAGACGTGGGTTTCGGTAAGACCGAAGTAGCTTTGCGTGCCGCCTTCAAGTGCATCGAAGCGGGAAAACAGTGTGCCCTCCTTGTTCCCACCACAGTTCTTGCATGGCAGCATTTCCAGACTGCCTGCGCACGAATGGAGGCTTTTCCCGTCAATATTGCGCTGATGTCCCGTCACAAATCGCCTGCCGAGCAGCGTGAGATACTCAGAGGGCTTAAAAGCGGAAGAGTCGATCTTCTTATCGGTACTCACCGCATCATTCAGGACGATATCAAGTTCAAGGATCTCGGCCTTGCGATAATCGACGAGGAGCAGCGCTTCGGTGTCGCGCATAAGGAAAAGTTCAAGGAAGCCTTTGCAGGTGTGGATGTGCTGACTCTTTCCGCTACACCCATTCCACGAACACTGAACATGGCTATGAGTGGCATCCGTGATATGAGCGTTCTTGACGAGCCGCCGCAGGACAGGCAGCCTATTTCTACCTATGTTATGGAGCATGATCTCGGCGTTATCGCTCAGGCAATATTAAAGGAAATGCGCCGTAACGGTCAGGCGTATTATATCCACAACCGTATTGAGTCTATCTACGGCTGCGCAGAATCACTGAAAAAGCTGATTCCCGAGGCGCGTATCGGTGTTGCCCACGGCAAGATGAGCGAGGAGCAGATCCTTGAGATATGGCGCCAGCTGCTTGATGGCGAGCTTGATGTACTTGTCTGCACCACCATTATCGAAACAGGCGTGGATGTGCCTAATGTAAACACGCTCATCATAGAAAACGCAGATCACATGGGACTTGCACAGCTCCATCAGCTAAGAGGCCGTGTCGGCAGAACGAACAAGCGTGCCTATGCGTATTTCACCTTTAAGCGCGGCAAGGTGCTGACAGAGATTGCTCAGAAGCGCCTTGATGCCATCCGCGAGTTCACACAGTTCGGCAGCGGATTCAGAATAGCACTGCGCGATCTTGAGATCAGAGGTGCAGGCAATATCCTTGGCGCAAGTCAGTCGGGACACCTTGCGAATGTCGGATATGATATGTATCTTCAGCTACTGGGCGAGGCTGTCAGGGAAGAGCAGGGCGAGGTGGATGTACACAAGGAGGAATGCTTGGTGGATATCCGCATAGACGCATATATCCCCGAAAGCTACATCTCTAATCAGGCACAGCGTGTGGATTGCTACCGCAAGATCGCACGCATTCAGACCGAAGAGGATAGCTACGATATCACCGATGAGCTTATCGACCGATACGGAGAGCCTCCAAAGTCAGTTCTCGGACTCATTGATGTAGCTAGGCTTAGGAATATGGCTCAGGCTGTTGATATAACTGAGATAACACAGAACGATGATGTTATAAAGTTCTATATCTCAAAGTTCGATATGCAGAGGATAGCCAATGTATCTGATACAGTTGGAAACAGAATGCAGCTTGAAACAATGGGCAGAGCGCACATTGCAGTTAAGCTCGGCAAGGGCGATAAGCCACTGGAAGTAATGCGCAGCGTGATAACCTCAATGAATGCGATATAACAAAAATAACGGGATGCTTAAGATGAGCATCCCGTTTATGTTTTATTTCAGTTCTCTGATAGCAGTAAGACATTGCTCCGATATCCGTCCGACTATATCTGCGGCTTCTTCCACAGGAATCTTCTTGTCACCGTAGTACCATTCGCTGAAAAGCGCCAGAAATCCTCCCGCCATATACGCCGCAACATAAACGTGATCATTGCTTAGTCCGACAGGTAAGGATGAAAACAGGCTTTCAGCAGATAATTTGATTGCATTACGAAGTCTGCTGCTAAGTATGCCTCTTGTGTCAAGCTTTAGAAGATGGAAATAAGTATCAAATTCGGTTGAAACCAGCTTGTTGAAGCCTATGAAAAGAGTCTTTACGCTACTGGAATAATCATTATGATCGAATCTTTCCAGCATATCTGTCATTGCCTGAACAAGCTCGGCTTCTATTTCATCGAGAATATCAGTCAGGCTGCGGTAATGTGTATAGAAAGTGCGCCTGTTGATGTTTGCAGCAGCAGTAAGCTCACTGATACTTATCTCATCAAGAGTTTTTGTCTCCATCAGTAAAAAGAGGGAATTGCGGATGGCTTTTTTTGTTCTTATAACACGCTTGTCGGTGTTATTTCGTAGATTTGTATTCATTTACTATCCTCACTGCACCATATTTTTACATATTCATTATATAACAAAATAAATATTATGTCAAGTGCTGTCGAATAATCGTAATAAATGTCGGTAATACTTGACTACTTTTCGCATTTGTGATACAATATAGGCTGTACGATTATTTATATAAGGAGATT
>JAZKZL010000003.1:0-2524 GCA_045612645.1 Oscillospiraceae bacterium | reverse complement strand
GGCTCGAAAACGGCTACGCGCTGCCCACGCCTTTGCAGTTGCACGCTTTGGCAAATATTTATCGCTGTGAGCCGTGCAAGCTTGTGGAGGTAGACAGAGACGCGCTGAGCGTATATGTGTCTTAAATGTAAGTTGCAACTTTAAGCAGCTATATTTTTTAGGGCGTTTGCGACAGAACGCGCCGAAACAGGAGGTATATTATGGGCTTTAGATGGTATTTGAGCGGCATCGCATGGTTTGCAACTTTCTTTGCTGTTGTGTGTGCCGTGGGTGCAGTGATCTGAAATAAAGGAGGAGCAAAGATGGACATCAAAATTATGTGTACCAAAAAGGAACTTGCCCGCATTATCCGCACTTGCGGTGCGTGTGCCTGCGATGATGCTTGTATTGGCTGCGTCATCGGAGCTATGTGCGGGGAATGTGACGGCATCGAGGATGTTGTTGATTTTGAGATCGTAGGTGAGCCTTGCGATGGCTGAGATCAAGTGGATTAAAATTGCAACAGACATTTTTGACAATCGCAAGATCAGGCAGATCGAGATGCTGCCTGAGGGTGACAGCATCATTGTCATCTGGGTCAAGCTGATCTGTCTGGCGGGTGTTGTGAATGATAGCGGGTTGATCTATTTGACACGGGATATCCCGTATACTGATGAGATGCTTGCAACAGAGTTTAAGCGCCCGCTTAACATCGTGCGGCTTGCACTTGCAACTTTTCAGCAGTTTGGCATGATCGAGATTGTTGACAACATCATCCATCTCTCATCGTGGGAGAAATATCAGAATGTTGAGGGCATGGAACTTGTCAGAGAGCAGACGCGCAAGCGTGTTGCTGCACACAGAGCGCGGCAGAAAGCACTTGCAGGAGGTATCGTTACTGGTAACGTTACAGTAACGGGCGGTAACGCAATAGAAGAAGATAAAGAAGAAGATAAAGAAATAGATAAAGAAGTATATACAATTATCGTTTCCTATCTCAATCAAAAAGCAGGCAAAGAGTACAGAGCATCAAGCAGGAAAACGCAGAGCCTCATCAAAGCACGGCTCAGCGAGGGCTTTGATCTTGATGACTTTATGCGTGTGATCGACAACATGTGTGCTGAGTGGGGCAATGATAAAAAGATGCAGGCATATTTGCGCCCTGAGACTTTGTTTGGCACAAAGTTTGAGAGCTATCTGAACATCAAGCCGCGGCGGGGTGGTCAGCAGCGCAGCGATGGGCCTGATGAGCTTGAGGGCATCTTGTGAGGAGCGATGAAAAGTGAATGTTTTGAGCTTGTTTGATGGCATCTCTTGCGGCATGGTAGCTCTTGAGCGGGCGGGCATCCGCGTTGACAACTATTTTGCGAGCGAGATCGATGACAAAGCAATTGCTATCTCTGCGCAAAACTATAAAAACATCATCCGTCTTGGAGATGTAAAGAGATGGCGGGAGTGGGATTTGCCGAAAATTGATCTCATCATTGGCGGCAGCCCGTGTCAGGGCTTTAGCAGGGCGGGAAAGTGCCTCAATTTTGATGATCCGAGGAGCGGGCTGTTTTTCGTGTTTGTTGACATCGTGGAGTATTGGCGGGCAAAAAATCCTGATGTGTTGTTTTTGCTTGAAAATGTGCAGATGAAAACAGAGTGGAGAGATACGATTTCTGACTTTCTGGGCGTGCAGCCTATCGGCATCAACAGCAATCTGCTGAGCGCGCAGAACAGATGGCGGGATTACTGGACAAACATTGAGGGCGTTGAGCAGCCGCAGGACAAGGGCATAAAGCTGCTTGACATTTTGGAGGAGGTTGATCCGTCTGATTACATCTTGCATGAGGGGCTGCTGTTTGATCCAGGCATATCTGAGGCATCCAGAGGGCTTGTGCAGAATGTTGATGGGGAGATCAGAGTACGGCAGGCTGTCAAGCGCGGATACATCGTTGCAGAGAATGGCGATGGAGTAAACTTGCAATTTCCGACAAGCAAGAGCAGGCGCGGGCGCGTCATCAAGCAGAAATCGTCCACACTTGACTGCTCCTGTGATGTATGCGTGCTGCAAGGCAATCTGATGCGGAAATACACAACGCGCGAGCTTGAGCGGTTGCAGACGCTCCCTGATGGATACACGGAGGGATTTGCGCGGACAGTTGCACAAAAGGCAATAGGCAATGGATGGACAGTTGATGTCATCGCACACATCCTGTCATACATCAAGGAGGAAACAGTATGAGCGAGATATTGACGCAGGCGGGCGCTGAGATGCAGATCAGGTATGATCCGCTTGCTGACAAGTACATTGCAAAGATGGGAGAGCGTGAGCGGGAGTTTGACACGATTGAGCAGGCTGTTGCGTGGTGCTGCAAGGTGAGAGATCAGGAGGGCTGAGCATGGCTGAGTATGTAAAGCGAGATGCAGTGATTATGGCGTTGCGCGGCAGATGCATTGCAAAATATCCTTTGACATTCTCAATGGGATTGCTTGCTGCAGCAGATGAAGTGAGCAAAATGCCGCATATAGAGGCTGAGCCTGCTGTGCATGCGCGGTG
>JAZKZL010000002.1:0-1848 GCA_045612645.1 Oscillospiraceae bacterium | reverse complement strand
ATCAATGAGGCGAGAGCAGCCATCGGAAAGGCGAATGCGGCACTCGATGAGATGGAGCAGAGCTATCAGACCATCAATAATAAGCAGAACAAGCATAACAGCCTGCTTCGCTCGGGTGCTTCTCATGCAAGCGGCATGCTGAACACGATAAAGAACATGGCATCCACTTATCTCGGAATGAAGAGCATTTCTGAGATCGTGGGACTTTCTGACACCATGACAAGCACACAGGCACGTCTGGAGCTTGTCGTGGACGATGGCGGCAGTATTGAGGAGCTTCAGCGGAAGATATATGACTCTGCTCAAAGCGCTCGAGGCTCTTACACCGATACGATGTCCACAGTTGCAAAACTGGGACTGGTTGCGGGCAATGCGTTTTCAGGCAACGACGAGATGATAAAGTTCACCGAGCTTGTGAACAAAAACTTCGTTGTAGGCGGTGCGGCAGCATCGGAGCAGGCGAGTGCCATGTATCAGCTGACACAGGCTCTTGGCTCAGGGCGGTTACAGGGAGACGAATACCGTTCCATCATCGAGAACGCCCCGCTGCTCGCTAAGAGCATCGAGGATTATATGCGTAATGTCAAGGGTGCCGAGGGCAGCATGAAGGACTGGGCATCCGAGGGAATGCTGACAGCCGATGTTATCAAGGCGGCAGTGTTCCGCTCTGCCGATGAGGTGGAGGAGCGCTTTAACTCCATGCCTAAGACATGGGCGCAGGTCTGGACTTCGTTTAAGAATCAGGCGGTAAAGGCGTCTGATCCACTGCTGAAACGCATCAACACCCTGCTGAATTCCGAGAAATTTCAGCGTTTCTGCGATGATGCGGCGGAAGCGTTGTATATAGTTGTTGATATAGCGTTGTACGCATTTGAAATGATGGCTGGCGTTGCAGAATTGGTATATGACAACTGGGATACGATAGGTCCTATCATCGGTGCGGTCGCAACCGTTATGATCGGATATGCAGTTGCTACAAAAACTGCGGCAGCAGCACAAGGACTCCTGAATTTCATGCAGAACGGCGGTGCGGGATTTGTAGCGGTAGCATCTGCAGCGGTCATTGCAGGTGCTGCTATAGCTAAGTATACGGATCATGTTAATTCGGCTTATGGTTTGACTCTCAGCACAGCAGGCATGATCGGTGGTTCGCTTATGACCGTTTTTTCAGCGCTCGGCAACTTTATCAATACGATATGGGATATCATCGCTGCTATAATAGTTCAGCTTGCAAATAACTGGGTCAGTGCAATCAATTATATGGCTAATGGTGGTCTGAATTCGTTCGAGGCATTCGGCAGGATGGTATTTGATATTCTGGACAATGCGCTAGGAATGGTCGAAGAGGTAGCTAAGGCGTTGGAAGGTACATTCGGACAGGCTTACGGGCTAGATTGGTCAAGTGGTTGGAGTACAGTACGAGAAAACCTCGCTGAATACTCCGATCAGAAATTCGGTGAAGGTATTGTCGTGACTGAAAAACTGGATCCGGATGCATATTCTTTTGAAAATGTGTTTGGCACAGATTATATCAACTATGACGAGGCTTTTGATGCAGGCTACTGGCAGGCTGATCAGTGGGCGAATGGCGGAGGATATCAGGCGTTCAACCCTGATGACTATGCATTGGATATTGCAAGTATTGCCGCAAACACCGAATATATGGCCGACAGCATGGACAAAAGCACTGAGGAGCTTGAATATCTCCGTGATATCGCAGAGCAGGAGGCTATCAACCGCTTTACTACCGCTGAGGTCAAGATAGATATGACTGGCATGACCAACCGCATAGACAACAGCATGGATATCGACGGCGTGATCGGCACGCTGACGGAGGGCTTCGTTGAG
>JAZKZL010000001.1:0-2398 GCA_045612645.1 Oscillospiraceae bacterium | reverse complement strand
GATATGCAGATGGTGCTGGACGAGCGTGTGGAGATGATAGTTCTTCCCGGCGGTATGCCCGGAACGCTCAATCTCGAAAAGAGCGCAGCTGTTCAGGCAGCTATCGATTTCTGCGTTGAAAAGAACATCCCCATCGCTGCGATATGCGCAGCACCCTCCATCCTCGGCAAGAAAGGTCTGCTGAAAGGTAAGAAAGCAACCTGTTTCCCCGGTTTTGAGGGCTTCCTCGAGGGAGCAGAGCTTTCTCCCGATAGCGTAGTGACCGATGGCAATATCACCACAGGCGTTGGCCCCGGTGCTGCCATCGAATTCGGTCTGAAGCTCACCGAGATACTTGTTAATGATAAAAAGGCAGCAAAGATCGCTGCGGGTATGCAATGCAGGAAGTAAAAAAGGCGCTCCGTAAGGAGCTTATCTCCCGCAGAAAAGCTATGGATGAGTCTCGCAGGAAAGCTGCGGATGAGAGCGTCTTCGCACAACTGAAGCCGCTGATAGATTCCGCTGACAGCGTGCTGACATACGTTTCCACCGAAATCGAAGTTGATACGCAGCGTGTGCTGGAATATTGCTTTGAAACGGGCAAGCGTGTGGCTGTCCCCGTTTCGGGAGATACGGAGCTGTTTTTTTACGAGATAAATAGCTTTTCAGACCTTGCTCTCGGCAGATTTTCGATCATGGAGCCTGCCTGCCGTGAAGTTATATTCACGGGCAGTGAAAAGTCGCTTTGCATAGTCCCTGCTTTGTGCGCTGACGGAAACGGTCTGCGTCTCGGCTACGGCAGGGGATATTATGACAGATTTCTTTCGTCGTTTAACGGCAGCAGCGTTATCATCTGCTATTCCGATTTCAGAATGCAGGTGCCTGCCGAGCCGCATGATGTGCGCGCAGATATGACGATATTTGATACATTGGATATTTAACGGAGGTCAGAATGGACAACAACGATTTCCTTGAAGAACATTACGGACAGGAGCCAGTCGATATTTCAGGCACACAGGAGCTTGACAGTATATCGCATTTTTCTTCTCATACTGAGGAGGACGGCATCATGCCCCGTGACAGATTTACTGACCTCAACAATGTTGATGACAGTGAAAAGACCCGCCTGATGGATTCTGTGACGCCGCAGGAGCCTGTCTATGAAACGCCGCCTGCCGCGAATCCCGTCAAAAGGCGCCGCAAAAAGAGAAGAAAGAAAAAGAGCCGCACGAATCACACCCGTACATTCGGTCAGATATTCCTCGGCGTTCTGCTTTCCGTTCTTGCGGTTATAGCGGGAACTTGGCTCGCTATTCAGGTTATAATCGCCATGAAGGACTTCACGGGCATGGCTAAGGAGAGCGGCGAATACAATATCACCATCACCGATGACATGAATGTGGATAGCATCGCTCAGGAACTTGCCGATAACGGCATTATCGAAATGCCGTGGCTGTTCAAGATGTATATCAATATCTCCGATAAGGAGGAGGGCTTCCTGAACGGCGAGTTCAAAGTGAAGACGAATATGTCCTATGACATCATCGTTGACACGCTCAAGACCGTTAAGAAGTACACCGAGACAGTTTATGTCATGATCCCTGAAGGCTCCACAGCTCAGGAGATCGGTCAGATACTCGAGGAGAATTACGTCTGCCGTGCAGAGGACTTCGAGCGCTACTACAAGACAAAGCAGGATGCCTACACCTTTGAGGAGGGCATCGCAGACGATCCAAACCGCTTCTATGCACTGGAGGGTTATCTGTTCCCCGATACCTACGAGTTCTATGTTATCGACGATCTCAAGAAGAATCCCGATTTCGATACTTCTCAGTGGGCAAAGACCGCCGCAGATAAGATGTACGACAACTTTGAGGCTAAGATCACAAAGCAGATGCAGTATCGTATGCAGGAACTGGGTCTTACTCTTGATCAGACTATCATCCTTGCCTCCCTTATCCAGTGGGAGGGTACAAACGAGGAGAACATGGCTATGATCTCTTCCGTATTCCACAATCGTCTGAATAACCGTGGCACATTCCCGCAGCTGCAGTCCGATACCACTTATACCTATATCGATGAGTGCATCCTGCCCACCGTTCCCGATGATGCAGGCGACCTCTTTGACGATATGCTCCTTGCTTATGATACCTATCAGTGCGAGGGACTTCCCGTAGGTGCGATCTGCAGCCCGGGTCTTGAGGCTATCAATGCGGCTCTTTATCCCGAGGACACGGATTACTATTACTTCCTTGCAAGCAAGGACGGCACGTTCTACTATGCTCAGACAAATGAGGAGCATGAGCAGAATATCATTGATTCCGAGCTGCGTGCAAGTGAGGATGAAGAATAATTATGAACAGGAGAATTCCTTTTGAACAGAAAGCTTGAACTTCTTGCTCCCGCAGGGGATGAGGAG